>JAJDXU010000224.1 GCA_022823105.1 Dehalococcoidia bacterium | reverse complement strand
TCGGGCGGCACCGGGTCGTCTTCGATGATGGTTGCCGGGTAGTGAAGTGCGCAGCTTAAATTGCAGTCGTTGCCTTCGGGGTCCACGAGGATGACATTGCTGGAAAGACCGGCCGTCCATTCCAGTGCGAAGGAGAATGTTTCATCGCCCTCGTACTTCGAATCATCCAGGATTGTTACCGGCACGTCCACATGGGCGACCTGTTGCCCGTTTTCCAGCGCGAAGTCGGCGTTGGATATCTCCACGTTTCTTGAAAAGCCGAGATAGTCTGCGGGACTGGTGGCAGTCCCGGCGGCCGTTGAAACGCTGACAAAGAAAGTGGGCGCGAAGGGCAGGTTGGCTTCGGGTCGGGCGACCAGCTGGACATTGACCTCGCCGGCGTCTTCGGGGAAGGTGTATGAAGGGCTGTCCAGCGCCACCCGCACCGTCAGTGAGCCATCATAAGGATACACCCTCACCGTGGCGGTGGCAGCGCTGGTATCGTAGCCGTCCACCATGGACAAGGTGGCGGTGAGATCGCCGCTCTGGGTCACGGCGCCGGAGAAGTCGGTCGGGATGAGATACAGGCTCGCCGTGTCGTCGTCGGCATCGAATGTCACGTTCCATGAAGTATTGGACAGCCAGGGCTGGGTCTGTTGAAGATTGACCGTTACGTCCAGGCTTTCGGAGAGATCGCCGGTGCGGGTGAGGCCGAAAGGCAGGTTTCCCCATCCCACCAGGTAACTGTCTTCGGGAGAGAAGATGGTGATGGTGGGCACCGGGTCGTTGTCCCTGATGGTTACCGTGTAGGGGCTGGCGCACGTGTCGCTGCACCGGTTGCCCTCGGCATCCAGAAACGCGACTTCCTGGACAACACCGGGGGCAGGGCCAATGTGCAAGTAGAACGACTCGTCGCCTTCGTACAGGTCGTCATCAAAAATGGCCACCGATACCTCTTTGTTTGCCACCAGGGAGCCATCATCTTCCTGAAAGTCCGAGGTGTTGAAGCTCAACTGCGTCGAAATCGGGAGATAGTCGGATAGTGGATCGCCAGCTGTCCCCGCCGTGGCGCTATGGTCCTCCGATAGGGCGGTAATATAGAACCCGGGTACGTAGGGGAGGCCGGGGGCAGCCCGCGCCACCAGGACGACCTTGGCCTCACCAACGTCCTCGTTGAAGGTGTACGCGGTTTTCTCAAGGGCCACCGTCACTGCCGGCTCCTCCTGGGAAAATACCTCCATCTGCACCCTCGCTCCGCTGGTGTCGTAATCGTCCACCGGATCCAGGGTGGCGATCAACAGGCCGCTCTGCGTCACGTCCGCCGAGAAATCGGATGCAGAAAACAAGTGGGCTGCCGTGTCGTCGCCAGCTTCGAAGGTGACCGTGAACGAGGTGGTGGTCAGCCATTCCTGCGTTTGATCGAGGTTGAGCTTGACGTCCAGGCTGTCCGTGGTGTCGCCCTCGCGGGTCAGCGTGAGCTCCAGCAGGTCAAATCCGGCGATGTATTGGGTGTGGCTGGACTCGATGGTGATGTCGGGCACGGTTTCCGCGGCGGGCCGCGAAAAGTCTATGCGGTATTCGCCGGTGGTCACGCCGTCCTCGGCCATCACCCGCAGCGAAAATGGGGTGATCGCGCCCTCGACAACGTCAACGGACGTGTCGAGCAGGTTGCTCGGAGAGTCCAGGACCGTGGTTTCGCCGGCAACGGTAATCCGGTCTATCACAGCGTTGGTGTAAGGTGAGACGGCGCTGACGTTGACCGTTTCGTGATTGATGGTCGCCACGTAGCGCGAGATATCCGGGTCGAACGCGGGCGTCGGCGTCACCACAGCGCCCCCGGCGACGAGCCTCAGATCCCGCAACCTGGTGTCTTCCTCCTGCGGTACCTGCTGGGGATGTGTTTCGGAGCGTCCGCTGATTTCGGCGTCCGGGTTGACCGGTTGCGCCTGGGCCGGCCGGTCGTATGAGAGCAGCGCGACCATGATGACCAATGCTGCGACCAGCGGGATGAACTTGGCCGGCGGATATCCCGCGCGGCGCGATGACTTATGCAGTCTCATTTGCCTATCTCCCTTTCAGGCGTCGGGATACGGTCACGACGGATTGACTATGCAAAGGGAATAACTGGAATAGACAGGGGCAATATTCAGTTGGGTAACGGGCCTATGGGTCCTCCTTCCGGGCGTTGGTGTATCGTATGTTGATACGGAACGGTTGCCGTCGCAGATTGGTGGCGCGTTACTGGCGCGGCCTCGGTTACGGAGTCTCCGTTTGCCGCTCTCTGGCTAGTGCGCTATACTCGCTGCGCTCTTGCAGACTTTGATTCTTCGCCCGGCTGACTCACTCTGAGGCGGCCCTCGGCGGGAGGCTTTTCCCTATGGATATGGGACTCAGCGAGATCCAGCAGATGCTGAAGAACTCGGCCCGCGAATTTCTGGCGCAGGAATGCCCGCTGACGCTGGTGCGCGAACTGGAAGAGGACGCGCAGGGGTTCAGCGAGGACATCTGGCGCCAGGTGGTCAACCTCGGCTGGACCGGCATACCCTTCCCCGAGCAATATGGCGGGACCGGCGGGTCGTTCCTGGACCTGGCGGTGCTAGTCGAGGAGATGGGCCGCGCGCTGCTGCCGGCGCCGTTCTTCGCCACCGTGGTGCTGGGCGGGCTGACCGTGCTGGACGCCGGCAGCGACGAGCAGAAGCAGTACATTCTCACCGGGGTTTGCGCGGGCACCGTGCGCCTGACGCTGGCGCTGACCGAGCCGTCGGCCACCACCGAGGCATGGGGCGTAGAGACGCAGGCCAGTGCGTCCGGCGACGGCTACAGCATTAGCGGCGCCAAGCTGTTCGTGCCCGATGCGCACGCCGCCGACACCATCATCGTGGCCGCGCGCACCATGCCGGCGGGCGACGACCCGGAGCGGGGAATCACGCTGTTCCTGGTGCCGTCCGGCGCGTCGGGCGTGGCGATTGAACAGGTCAGCACCATCGGCAACGAGCGGCTGTGCGAGATCAGGCTGGAGAACGTTTCGGTGGGCGCGGATGCCGTGCTGGGTGAGGTCGGCGGAGCCTGGCCGGTGATCGAGCGGACGCTGGCGCGGGCCACGGCGGCCCACTGCGTCCAGATGGTGGGCGGCGCCGAGGCGGTGCTGGACATGACGGTGGAATACGTGAAGCAGCGCACGCAGTTCGGCCGGCCGGTGGGCAGCTTCCAGGCCGTGCAGCATCACTGCGC
>JAJDXU010000219.1 GCA_022823105.1 Dehalococcoidia bacterium | reverse complement strand
CCTTCCAGCGCCTCACCGTTTCGGGATGGGTTCCCAGGCGGCGGCTCAGTTCCGCCCAGGACAGCCCGGACTCCGCCTTGAGTCGTTCCAGGCGCTCCGGGAAGTCGCCGGGAAAGGTGTGAACCCTCCTACTGTAGCTGATGCGTCGTCGCGGCATTGTGGGCCATCCCTCTCTTCAAGTTGCTCCATTGGGCTGGGGCGCCGTTTGTCCTATACGACATATACTCCTACCGGATGCCGTAGGAAACCTGTAGGCCGACGGAGACCTCCACCTCGGCCTCGGAATCGAAGGGAAGCAACGGGGAGTATGCACCGGCGTTCAGCCCGGCGCACCCACCCACATCTGTGCCGGGCAGTCCGTAGGTCAATCTCTGCAGCGGGTACTCCAGGGCGCCGATCACCTCGCCTCGCCCCAAATCCAGCGCCTCGGCCAGGTCGTCGGCGGCTGCCTCAGCCTCCGGTACAGCCTCCCGGCGCGCTAGGGAAATGGCCCGTTCGCAGTTTCCCTCGGACAGGCTGAACCTTACGCCTGATGACTCCGACCGCCGCACCACCTTCTCTATCGCCGCCACTATGCTCTCTCCGGTATCCGCGTACTCGTCAACGTTCACCTCCACCGTGATCGAGGTGGGTTCGTATCGCCCCAGGTGCTCGAAGTCAATCGCTGCTTCGCTGACGCCCATGGCGACCAGGTTAGCCACAATGTCCCGGCGGTCTTCCGTGGACAATTGCTCCGGGCCGGATATGCCGTAATCCATCTCCGGGAACACCATCACGTGCGCCTCGTCGGGAACGACGGTGACCGAGCCGATGACGGATACCGTCAGGCTGCCCTCGACCGGCGTCGCGTGGGGAAGCGGCGACAGGTTGAATCCTCCGGCGCTGCCCGGCCCGAACCCGGGCGGGGCGGTTGCCGAGTGGGAACCCAGCACAAACAACGCACCGCTCCCCGCTGCCGCTGGGAATGTTGGGCTCGGCGCGCTGGTTGGCGTGGGGACTTCCGTAGAGATCGCCGGCAGGGTCGGCTGCGCGGTTGCCGGAGTCGGCGCTAACGGCGGCGTAGAGGCCGCCGGTGTAGCGGACACCGGTGTATTTGCGATGGCCGAAGCCATTGGCGCGTCGGTTTGGGGCGTCTCGGTTGGTATGCCCTGGGAAGTTTCCTCGCCGCAAGCCAGCGAAATCACCAGCGTCGCCATCGCCAGCAGCAGAACCGAATGCCATCCCTTCATTTCTTCTCCTCTTTCTGCCTTACAGGACATCCCTGCGGCTAGACGAAAGCGGCCACGGCGGCCGCCTGGTTGCGCCGGCTCATGCCGTTTGGATCGTTGCCCCGAGACGCTGATGGGAAAACGCGAGACCGGGCACAATGAGGTTCGTGCCTGCGGGGCAATGATAGCACGGCTAGGTTTGTCCTCATCGGCGCCGTCCGTTCGGCGAACTCGCCTCCCGTGGTTCGGCCACTACGGCTGTCCTCTGCGGGAAAAGGTCGAGACCCCGCCCGTCCGTGGCGTTGTGCGTCAGTTGCGCTGAGGCTACTTGGCTGTCAACCGAAGTTCCAACTCCGGCGGCGCGCCGCTGGGCATTGCCTTCTTTTGTATGTAGATGTTCCCCACCGCCGCGTCATCGTCCGCCGCGTCGTACCGGTAGGTGTTCTTGGTCTCCCGCGTCAGCTTGAGCACTACGGTGATCGGAGTGGTTGTCTGCATTCTGGGACCTCCCCCTCTGGTTCTCAGGTTGTTCAAGCGTCATCCCAAGGGCAAAATATTCCGGCTCGCGCCTTTCCCTCAATGATACGGCTCGAATACAAGCTCGGGAATCACCACTTCCCAGGTATCGTTGAGAAGACCGGCCCTGAATTCTGCGTCCGATTTTACCCGGTCCCACTCAATTACCGAATGTACCCTTGCGAAATCACATCGCATTCGTTTTGGAGCTTCGAATGTCCGCGCCAATTGACCGACCGTCGTCCCGTTGACGTCCTTCAGACTCCATCGGTCGCCGTCAGTACACACCTCAAGAGGTGAACCGGGCACAAGGACAGCGATGGCTTCGTGAACTGGGTGGTGGGGAGCACAATACCCGGCAAAGCCGAGGAAAACGTCTCGAAGGCCCAGCTTTTGGAAACGCCTGGACAGTTCTCTATCGGGCGAGGGAAGCACGGGGGCGTCGCGCCTCCACGACACCGATGTTACGTTGGCCATGGCATCCTGAAAGGGGTGCGGCCCGAGAAAACGCATCAGCGTCAGGGTCTTTCTCGCGCGGGTCATTGCCACGTAGTAGAGCCGCCGTGGAGCGTCCGCATCCTCGCCCTGCCCAACACGGCTCCAACCACCGTCCAGCACCACCGTGTGTTCAAACTCCAGCCCCTTGGCCCGGTGCGCGGTCAGGAGCAACAATCCGCGCTGGCGGCGTCGCACTTCCCGCCCCCACTCGGCCAACCATTCCATGAAACTGTCCAGAGGAGTTTCCGAACCGCCGGTTTCCAGGGAATACTCGGAAACGGCTTCCTGGAGCAACTCGATCCATGGGTTGGAGACTTGACCTGCCAGCCAGGATTCGATTCCGGCCACGTCAACAATGCGAGAATCGCGTCCCTGAAGCCAATTCACCAACGCTCGAGTTTCCCGCAGGTGCCATACGCCGGTGAACTCCTCGTTGGCCATTTGCACGGGAATGCCCTCCAGTTCGCACATGCTCCGCACCGGGTCCAGGTAGCTCCAATCTCTAGCTACCACCGCGCTGGTCGCCCAGTCCCAATCGGCAACACGCTCGGACAATCGCTTCAACTCGGCAACAGCCGCCTGCGCCTGCGCTATGGCATCGCCGCCCGCCGGCAGTATCTGTACTTTGCCCTGGGCCACCGGATCGATCTGGGTCCAGTCGCCACCCGGCGGATCGTGGGCCCGGGACCGGTTGATGGCGATGGGATGGCCCGCTTTCATCCGTGACTTGGCCGGCTCGATCACCGCATTGGCGGTTGTGATGATATTAGCCGTGGACCGGTAATTTTCCGTCAGGTAGGAGGGTCTGGCGCCGTAGTCCGCCTCGAACCGGCGGATAAACTCGGTGGACGAACCGTTGAAGGCATAGATGTTCTGGTCGTCGTCCCCTACGGCGAACAGGCCGAGTCTCTCCTCAGGTTCCGTTAGAGTCCGGCCCGCCAGGGCCGAAATCAGTTCGTACTGCTCCGGCCCAATGTCCTGATACTCGTCAACCAGTATCCATCTGAACCCAGCCAATAGCCGCTCCCGATGCTCGTCCACCTCATCAGGCGGCAACCCGCGTCCCCGCAGCAATGCGACCGCCCGTTGTATGACCTCGTTGAAGTCCTCCTGGCCCAATCGGTTCGCTCTACCGGCGAAACTGGCGCCCACCAGTCGCATGGCCAGCGCATGACAGGTGAGCACCGTAACGCCCCGCGCGTCGTCGCCGATGAGGTCGCCCAGGCGACGCCGGATTTCTACTGCCGAGTGACGGTTGTAGGCCAGGGCCAGAATTCCACGAGGGCTCTCTCTTCGCATCCTGATCAGGTAAGCGATTCGATGCACCAACACCCGGGTTTTG
>JAJDXU010000260.1 GCA_022823105.1 Dehalococcoidia bacterium | reverse complement strand
GAGGCGCTCCTCGAATTCTACGGTCAAGGGGAGGAAATCTATTCCCTCGCGGGCTTGCTCGGACATCACCGCCGTCGCCAGCAGGATGGTCTCGCCGCAGGTTATGGTTACAGATCCGTGGGCCTGTTGGGCCAGTCGGCCCGTTTCGATTGTGATGGGATGCCCGCCGATTTCGCCGCTGAGGGCAAAGGGGTTCATGAGTCCGTTCGTGATTTCAGTCGTGGTCATAGCAGGATTGTTTTCTACCTCTCTCGTCCGATACGTGCTGTCGGTCGCGTGCGTGCGTGCGTATTTTCGCCAAATGGGGGAACAAAATCATTGCGTCGATGCGACCGGATTTGCTTGACTGCCGCCATGTATGCCCGGCGGCCTACTTCTTGCCCACCTCCCTCTCTCACCTCGCAAGGTAAACGGCCGGCCCGTCGTCATTGACAACGAGTCGCCACACAAACGGAATTACACCCATGCCCGCAACGTCTGGTAATCGAGTTGCGGCTTTCGCCTGGCGGTCACTTGACATGGTAGCGTCGGTGACCAGGAATCGAGACCTGCGATGGGGTTACCGGCGGAGTCCAAGCCTTCCGATCAGGCTCTGGTATCGACCGACGTCTTCGCGGCTAAGATAATTCAGAAGACGGCGTCGCTTCGACACCATCGTCACCAATCCCCTTCGGGAATGTACGTCTTTTCGGTGCGTCCGAAGGTGGTCGGTCACCTGGCGAATGCGCTCGGTGAGCATTGCGACCTGCAGTTCCGTGGAACCGGTATCGGTTTCGTGCGTCCGGTATTCTTCGATGACTCTTTGCTTGACGTCAGGGTCCAACATTACTGATTGTCTACCTTACCTTGGCGGGTCCCACGCCCGTTTTGCGTCAACTCGTTTGTGCTGGGACAGGGTAGCATGGTACTCGAAATTAGGCAACCCGGCGACGAATTCCTTTGTTTCCAAAGCGAGAGGCGGCGCATCGGAGAATCACCGAAGTTGGGATCAGCGGCCGGATGATCCCGACATCCATGCGCGGTCTGGTAAGGCATGGTTCCAATGTGCCCTCCGTTGGACCGACGTCGAGGAGCGTTTTCGCTGTGTTAGCATTTTATCGAGCAGCTCTTTTTTGTACTCCAAGCAACAGGTAACCAATGACAACCAACGCATCATATCTGTCCCGCATCCGGGGGGTGGACCTGCTCCCCGGGGAGCGGGTGGGCGCTCTGCTCAGTCCGGACGACGGTTTGATGGCGGAACCTACGAAGGACGGCCGCTTGCTGGTTGCGACCAACCAGCGCTTCATCAACCTGGCCGACAGCGGCGAAAGCCAGGTCAGGGACTTATTCTCGATAGCATCGGTGTCAGGGACAAGCGTGCGCAACGATGTTGTGCGCGGGTTTTCGTGGAAGCAGTGGGTCGCGCTGGTTGCCGGGGGACTGGTCGTCTACGTGGCGTTGGCATATTGGCTGGTGGATCGGCTGCCGCAGATCGTGATCCCCGGCCTCAACCTGCATGTGTTTGCCCTGATCGTGATGATATTGGTGATTGTCGCCGGCTGGTTGTTCTGGAGAGGATTCACACAGCCTGGGGGCACGACGATGCGTATCCACGGGGCGAACTGGAACGTCGAGTTGCCCTGCAGCACGGGATACGCAGACCTGATGGCATTCGCGCACGCATTGTCATTGATGCAATCGCAACACCAGGGTACGATGCGGCTAACCCCGGTGGCTGAAGGGGAGTGAGGGGTCGACATCCAGGGACATATCGGCCATCTCCCCCCGCTGGTACTGGTAGTACGCCGCAGCAGCAATCATCGCGCCATTGTCGGTGCAGAGCACTGGCCGGGGGATCAGCGCCGGGAGGGGAGAATCGGACAAGATGCGGTGCCGCAACCGGGCGTTCGCAGTAACTCCTCCCCCCAACACCAGACCTCGGGCGCCGTATTGCTCTGCCATCGCCAGCAGTTTGGCGGCGAGTACGTCCACCAGCGACTCCTGGAACTCCCGGGCGAGGTGGGACACCAGCCGTTCCGTGTTTGCCGTTTCCGATTCGGGAGGCGGATAAAGCCCCACGTCCTGGGCACGGTGGAGCAACGCCGTTTTTACGCCACTGAAGCTGAAATCCAACGTGTTTCGCATCCATGCCCGGGGCAACGGCGCGGCAGCCTGGGTGACGGTTTCGTCACCATCATGGGCATGCGGGTCGGCGTCGTCCAGCGCCTGGGCCGCCTTCTGGATCTCCGGCCCGCCGGGGAAGCCGAGCCCGAGTACCCGGGCCGCTTTGTCGAATGCCTCGCCGGCGGCGTCGTCCCGGGTGCGCCCCACCAGCCGGTAGTCGCCGTGCCCTTCCATCAGCACCAGGTCGGTGTGCCCGCCCGACGCGACGAGGCACGCGAGGGGGAAACCGGGCTCCTCGGAAGGGGCCAGCGCTGCCGCTTCCAGCCAGGCGGCGTAGATGTGGCCCTCCAGGTGGTTGACCCCGACCAGGGGCAGGTTCAGGGCGAGGGACAGAGATTTCGCCGTGTTCACGCCGCTGATCAGCGCTCCGGCCAATCCGGGCCCGTGGGTGACGGCAATGGCATCGACGCGATCCAGGGTTGCGCCGGCGTCGCTCAACGCCCGGCGCAGAGTGGGTTCCATGTCGCGGATATGCTGTCGGGAGGCTAGTTCCGGGACGACTCCGCCGTGCGCCGCGTGGAGGCCGGCCTGAGACGCGATGACGTTGGAGTGCAGGATCCTCCCGTCCTCGACGATGCCGACGGCGGTTTCGTCGCAGGAAGTTTCGATACCTAAAATGAGCATGCTGCGGGTTTCTCTTGCGTAGGGTCTCGCGATTATAGCAGGGCGACTTTGCGCCAGCGGAAAGCCGATGCTATCATCTGCAATGATACATATAATCAGGCATAGCCTGACACTCGCAGTTCCACACTCACCCAAGGGAGGTAGACAGCCCCGATGATGGACATTGCGCCCGATGGTTTATGCTGGTGCGTCGTATTATTGCAGGCCGGACTAATGGACAACGGATTCGTAATTCCGTTGAGCGCACAGGTCGCGCTGCTCATCTTGAGTTTCCTCGGGGTAGTTTTTTTCACCAGCGCCGAATCGGCGCTGATCGCCGTAAACAGGATCCGGATCAGGTTCCTGACGGAACAGGGTAACGCGGCGGCGCGGGCGGTTGATCGGGTTCTGTCTCAACACGAAAAGTTCTTCGCCACCATTCTGCTCAGTCAGAATGCGTTCACGATTTTCGCCACAGCCATCGGCACGGCGGTGGCGGCAGAAGCGTTGCAGGACTCGGCTTACGCCGCTATCGTGACCACCGTGGTCATGACGGTGGTGGTTTCCATCTTTGGAGAGATCACCCCAAAGACCCTGGCGGCCACTTATTCCGACCGTTGGGCCCTGGTGGCCGCCCGGCCGGTCGGCTGGGCGATGTGGGCCTGCACGCCGTTCATATACTTCTTTACGGCAGTGCCCAAGTTGATCTACAAGATTTTGCGAACCGACCAGGACCGCTGGCAAACGTCCTTCACGGAGGGCGAGCTGCGCATGATGATTGACCTGTCCAGGGAACAGGGGGCGGTACAATCGGAGGAGGCGGAGCGGCTCAATCGTGTTTTCCATTTCCGCGACCGGCGGCTCAGTGACATCATGACACCGCGAACGGAAATCGTCTGGATAGAGAAAGGGACCACGCTCCAGCAATTCCTGGAACTCTACGCAGAACACAGCCACACGAGGTTCCCGGTGTTCGAAGGAAGCCAGGAAACCGTGCTGGGCGTGCTGTCGAATAAAGAAGTGCTGATCGCCCAGAGTCGCGGACAAATCAGCCCCGACGACCCCGTCACTGAATCCATGCGCGATGTCGATTTCGTTCCGGAGACCGTCTCGATTTCGGACGCTTTCAATGCGATGCAGGAAAAACGGTTGTCCATGTTGATGGTCACAAACGAATACGGCGGGATCGCCGGCCTGGTTACCCTGAAGCAGTTGACGGGCGTGATCGTAGGTACGCTGGTAGATGACGATCCTCCCTCGGAGGGAGGCCACCCAAGCGTCGTGCAATTGGACGACGGCGGTTACCTGGTGGATGGCGGCATCACCATAATCGAGATCAACGACCGCCTGGAATCATCGGGCATTGAGGTGCCCGAAGGAGAATACAACACGATTGCCGGCCTGATTCTCCACGAGAGGGAAGGCGAGATACCCGGCGTTTTAGACACCATCATAACCGGCGGCCTGTCGTTGACCGTTACGGATATGGTCGGCGCGCGGATCCACCGGGTTCGGCTCGAGCGAATTCCGGAATCGGTTGGGGAGCCCGCGGAATGAGATTGCACCTGTTGCGCCACGGCGAAACCGACGTCAATGCGGCCGGGCGGTTGCAGGGATCGACCGATTCGATTTTAACACCCTTGGGCCGGCGCCAGGCCCGCGATCTGGGGGTCGCCAGCATCGCGTGGAAACCAGCGGCGATCTACTCCAGCCCGTTGTCGCGGGCGCGCGACGTGGCGGACCAGATCGGAGACGCCACCGGGGTTTCCGTCAAGATCGAGCCTCGGATCACGGAGATGGAAATGGGTGCGCTGGAAGGAGTCACCATCCAGCAGATGCGGGACGACTGGCCGGACCTGTACCAGGGCTGGCGACGGGACGCGAGCAGCGTGACCATGCCGAACGGTGAGTCGTTGGGCGATGTCCAGTTGCGGGCGATGGCAGCCATCGAGGAATTTGACGTGCGCCACGACTCGGACGACACGGTGATCGCAGTCACCCACAATTTCACCATCCGGTGCATCGTCGCGGCGGTGTTGGACCTGCCGCTGGCCAACATTAACCACATGGACCTCTCCCTGGGCAGCCGCACCACCATCACCACCGGACGGCGCGGGCGGCGGCTGAACGGGTACAACGCTGTCGACCACCTGACGCCGGCGAATCGCGTCGGGTATTAGCAGCGAGATACCGGGGCGCCGGGACCGCCGGCTTGGTCGACACACTCTACGTAGTTCTCCAGGGCCATCCGTCGGTGGAGCCGTGTCAGCAATCCGCGAGGTACATTCCAAAGTGCTTGCTTCAGCGCGACGCCTGGAGTTGAGTCCTTCGGACACCGTCGTCGTGGCTGTATCCGGCGGCCCGGATTCAACCTGTTTGCTAGACGCACTGGTCGACATCCGCGAGAGACCAGGAGCGGGATTCGGATTGCATGCCGCGCACCTGATCCACGACTTTCGGGGGCAGGAAAAATACGACGATGCCGATTTCGTGCAGGATATCTGTGAGCGGTCCGGCCTGGATCTCACGGTGGAAGAAGTGGATGTGGCGGCTTACCAACGGCAGCAGGGAGTCAGTTCGTTTGAGCAGGCGGCCAGGGACCTACGTTACGAGTTCCTGGCACGGGTGGCGAAAACGACCGGAGCGAAGTACGTCGCGGTGGCGCACACGGCGGACGATCTGGCCGAAACCGTGCTGCTGCACATCGCCCGCGGCACCGGCATGCACGGGCTCCGCGGGATGGATGAGGTCGGCGCGTGGCCGTATCCTGCCTCTGGGGGTGGGCCGGAGGTTTGGCGCCCGCTGCTGGGGGTGTGGCGGGCTGACACAGTTGAGTATTGCCGTCAGCGGGGCCCCGGTTACCGGGACGACACGACGAACTACATGGAAGATTTCGCCCGCAACCGCGTGCGCATGAATCTCATGCCCGCCTTGGCACAGCAGCTCAATCCCCGCATCGTCGATGCGTTCGGGCGTCTGGCCCGGACCGCCAGGGATCAACTGGATTTCCTGGAAGCGTGCGTTGACGAGCAGTGGCCGGCGGTGGCCGGCGGGGTACCGACTCAACATGGAGTGGTGCGGTTGCGCAGGGACAAACTGGCCGAACTGCACCACGCTCTGCGAGCGCTGATCCTGAGGAGGGCATGGGTGGCTGCGACCGGGGACGGCAAGCGTTTGACCGAGGCGCATGTCCAACGGATCATGGCAATTGCCGGAGGAAAGGCGTCCGGGAAAACGGTTGCCCTGCCTGGCGGCTATGTGGTTCGGGCGGCAGCGAATTGGCTGGAAATCCTGCGGCCCGGCCTCGCGGACGACTGCCCTTTCCCGGACCCCTTCGGAGAGTTCAGGATCACGTTGCCGTGGGGTCCGATTGCGGTCGGTGTGACCAAGCGCGGCGGTTGGGAAGTGACCGCCCGATCGGTGCGGCTGCCGGCTGGCGCGTCCCTTGACACGGGCGACGGAATGCAAGCATACCTTGCGCCGCACGCCCTATCGGAAGGGGCGAACGTCCGCACGTGGGAGGCGGGCGATCGAATCCAGCCATTGGGGATGTCGGGGCGCCGCAAGTTGCAGGATCTGTTCACAGATTCCGGGGTACCCAGGGATTGGCGTGGGCGGATGCCACTGGTGGTAACGCCGAGCGGGATCGCCTGGGCGGTGGGATTGCGAATTGCCGACTGGGCCGCGGTAGAAACGTCGCCCGACGGCGAGGCCGATGCCGTGCTGATGCAGTTCAGCTGCGAACCGCGAGAAGCGAAAAACGAGGACGATTGATTCACTCCGGCCGCCATCTTGCGGGACCCACCATCGCCGACTTGGACGATCCCGTCGTCAACACGTAGGATTTGCAAAGGGGACGACCACCGGCCATTTGCGCCGATTGAGGATCCACCGGGCGAATCTTGCCGGCTGCTCTTTGTGTAGAATAGAATTCTAACCTCTAAAAATCAGCGTCCGTTAAAAAGTTGGCGGCGTTCCCTACCTGGACCAAAAACGTCGGAAATCGAGGGGGTAATTTGTCGGTTCGCAACCTGACCAATTTCCTGGTGCATCTTTTCGGCGACAGCGACGAACTGGAGGAAATCTACCTGTCGGCGGTGCATGATCACTGCCTGTTCTGCCGCGAGCCGATCAGCGATTCCACATCGTACCTGGATTTTCGGGTATGCCCGTTTTGCCGGTTCCACTACACCCTGTCGGCGAGGGAACGGATTGAGATGATTGCGGACCGGCGCAGTTTCCGGGAACAGAATCGTTACGTGCGGTCGCTGTCCCCGCTGTCATTCTCCAACCGGCCCGGTTCAGGCTTGAGCGATTATGATGTTGAACTGACGGAGAATCAGGACCGGACCGGTCTGACCGAGGCAGCGGTCACCGGAACGTGCCGGATCGGCGGGCAGAACGCCGTGTTGATCGTGCTGGATTACGGGTTCATGGGCGGCAGCATGAGCAGCGTGGTTGGCGAGAAGGTAGCGTTGGCGTTCGAACTGGCCGCCCGACGTAGTTTGCCCATGATAGCCGTAGTTTCCGGCGGGGGCGCCCGAACGCAGGAGGGCGTCCTTTCGCTGATGCAGATGGCCAAAACGGTCACCGCGGCAAACCGGCTGCGCGAGTCATCGGCGCCGTTCATTGCGGTGCTGGCGAACCCCTCGACCGGGCAGGCCTACGCCAGCTTTGCCAACCTGGCCGACATCATAATCGCAGAACCGGGGTCGGTGGTCGGACTGTCGCCTATCCGCACCATGATCGAGGCGACCGGCCGTCAGCTTCCGGCCGACGTGCATACGGCAGAGTACCACCTGCGACGGGGTTTGCTGGATAACGTCGTGGACCGGCAGAGCCTACGAGACCGTTTGCGCCAACTGCTGGATGTCCTGGTCGAACCCGAAAGCATAAAGCTGGGACGTCGCGCCGTGTCCAGGCTGCAGGCCCCGCCCGTCGACGACACTGAAACCTGGGAATCCCTGGCCGCAGCCACCCACAACGAGCGGCCGGACGCCCTGTATTACATGCGGCATATCCTGCAGGAGTTTTTCGAGATATGCGGTGACCGGGTCAGCGGAGATGATCGCTCCGTGGTCGGCGGGTTGGGCCATTTGCGTGGGCACCCGGTCGTGGGGATCGGGCAGCAGCGCACTCCCGCGGGCGACGCATCCGGCAGTCGTTACCACGTGCGGCCAGAGGGATTGCGAAAGGCGCAGCGGTTGATGCAGTTAGCGTCGCGGTTCAACCTGCCCCTTGTAACGTTCATCGACTCACAGGGGGCGGATCCTCGCCTGGAATCGGAAGAACAGGGCGTCGGCAACGCCATCGCCAGCAATCTTTCGCTGATGCTGAACGCGGAGATTCCCGTCGTGTCGGTGATCATCGGCGAGTCCGGGAACGAGGCGGCACTGGCGATGAGCCTGTCGGACCGGATCCTGATGCAGCAATACGCGGTGTATTCGCCCATTTCGCTGCACAACACCGTAGGCGGCCCGACCCGTGAGCGGTATCTGACCCGCGAGGCGGCGGAGGTGCTGATGATGACCGCCCAGGACTGCCAGGAGCTGGGCATCATCCACCAGATCGTGCCAGAGCCGCCGGGCGGGTCTCACAACGACCCGCGCCAGGCCGCCATCGACCTGGAGTACTCCATCTACAAGCACCTGGCCGAGACGAGCCGGATTTCCACCAGCAAGCTGATCAAGGGTCGGTACAGGAAATTCCGGCAAATGGGCGAGCTCAACCCCTTTGCTCATTCCGCGATTCAGCAGGAGGTATCTGCGTTGCTGCGGATGCAGTGGGCCGGGGACACCTCATTCGATGACGATCTCGTGTTGACTTCCCGCGGAGAACCGCTAGCCCTGGCGGAAGGCCTGGATCGGGAAGCCATGTAGTCCATACGAAGTGGTCGTTACCCACCACTGAGGCGGGCGACGGGGGCTCAGAAAAAAAGCGGCCCTTCCCGATTGCGGGGTGGGCCGCTGCTCAATCTCGACGGGTCAGGCTTCCAGGCCGTGGGCCTTGAGGCTGCCCCGGAGTTGGTCGGCGACCGACGCGTATTCGGCGCCAACGGTGGAGTCGACGAGGACCGTGGGTTGGCTGGTATCTCGGT
>JAJDXU010000089.1 GCA_022823105.1 Dehalococcoidia bacterium | reverse complement strand
ACGCATACATTGATCCCAGGATCAGGTACGCATAGGGGAGGACATCATCGTGGCAGCAGAAGCAACTCTGGTCGTTCAGCCGGTTCCGGTTCCCGTCCGTATCGCCAAGAGGGCTTGGCGATTGCGGCGGTGGCCGCTGATTCCGATGTTCATCTTGGCGGTTTTCATAGTCACCGGTTTATTCGCGCCCCTGATCGCGCCCCACGACCCCGAGCGCGGCGGTCTCCGGGAGCGCAACCTTCCCCCGGCGTGGGAAGAGGGCGGGACCAACAAATTCTTGCTGGGAACCGATCATCTGGGCCGCGACATGTTGAGTCGGGTCATATTCGGCGCTCGTATCTCCCTGGTTGTCGCCGCGGTAACTCTCGGCGTGGGCATGGGCATCGGAGTCGCCAGCGGCCTGGCCGCGGGATGGTACGGCGGCTGGATCGACGAGCTCCTCATGAGGGTGGTGGACATCAAGCTTGCCATACCTACCATCTTGCTTGCGTTGGTATTGGTGTTGGCCCTCGGACAATCGTTCATGATAATCGTGGCGGTGCTGGCCATCGCCGTCTGGCCGCGCTTCGCCAGAAACGTCCGAGGCGAGGTTCTGCAACTTAAAACCATGGACTTCGTGGCCCTCGCCAAGGTAGCCGGCGCGTCGACACCGCGCATCCTGTTCATTCACATCTTCCCAGGTGTGATCAACACGTTGATCGTCCTGGCGACGCTGGAAATCGGCATCGTCATCCTGCTCGAGTCCACCCTGAGCTTCCTTGGAGCCGGCGTCCCGCCGCCAACTCCCGCCTGGGGTTCCATGGTGTCCGATGGCCGCGACCGGCTGGCCGTCGCGTGGTGGATATCCACCATGCCCGGTCTGGCAATCATGCTGACAGTGCTGTCGATGAACCTCTTCGGCGACTGGCTCCGGGACCGTCTCGATCCCAGGTTGCGCCAATTGGGATGATTACTTCCGACGGTGAAACCCCGCAATCCCAAATCACCAACCATAAACAGGCGGAAGCATGAGCACCAATACAACAATCACCGATAACCCCGTGGTCCTGCAGGTCGAAGGCCTCAAGACCTACTTCGAGACCCGCTGGGGCACGGTCAAAGCGGTGGACGGAGTCAGCTTCGACCTGCGCAAAGGCGAGACCCTGGGTATTGTTGGCGAATCGGGGTCAGGCAAATCGGTCACCATGCTGTCCGTGATGCGCCTGATCCCCAGCCCCCCCGGTCAGATCGTGGAGGGTCGGGTCTTGCTTGAAGGTCAGGACCTCGTAGACTTGTCCGAGAAGGATATGAGCGCCATCCGGGGCAGCCAGATCGCCCTGATCATCCAGGATCCCATGACGTCCCTAAACCCGGTGTTCTCCATCGGCAACCAGGTCGGCGAGGCCATCAAGATTCACCAGGATATCCCCAAGCGCACCGTCGTACAACAGGTGCTGGACGTCCTGAGAAAGGTCAATATCCCCGCCGCCGAAACCCGGGTCAGGGACTACCCTCACCAGATGAGCGGCGGCATGCGCCAGCGCGTCGTCGGCGCAATCGGCATCTCCTGCGAGCCCATGGTTCTCATCGCCGACGAACCGACGACTTCGCTGGACGTCACTATTCAGGCCCAATACCTCAAACTGCTCAAGGAACTGCAGGAAGCGTCGGACATCGCGCTCATTTTTATCACCCACGATTTCGGTATCGTGGCCAAGATGTGCGACCGTGTGGCCGTGATGTACGCCGGCAAGATCGTCGAGATGGGAGGCGTGCGGGACATATTCAACAACCCGTCCCATCCCTACACCGAGGCTCTGCTTTCCTCCGTGCCAAAGCTCGAGGAGGACGTCGACCGGCTCTATTCCATCGAAGGCCAGCCGCCGACGCTGCACGATCTCCCGCCCGGGTGCCCGTTCGCACCGCGGTGCCAATACGTCCGGGATAAGTGCTCCCAGTCGTATCCTCCCCAATTCAACCTGACTGACGGCCATTACGCCGCTTGCTGGAGGCTGGAATGACCACAACCACTTTGGATGCCAGGCCAACGGCGGACACTACGAACGAGGTTCTGCTCGAAGCGGAAGGTCTCAAAAAATATTTCCCGGTTACCAAGGGGCTGTTGATCTCCAAGATAACCGGACACATCAAGGCCGTGGATGGCGTGTCTTTCCAGATCCGCGCCGGCGAAACCCTGGGCATCGTGGGCGAGTCGGGATGCGGCAAGAGCACCACGGCCAAGATGCTGCTCCAGCTCGAAGAGCCCACTGAGGGCACCATCCGCTACCAGGGGAAGGAGATCCAAAATTCCTCCGCTGACGAGCGCCGGGCTTATCGGAGTTCGGTGCAGGCCGTGTTCCAGGACCCCTGGAGTTCCTTGAACCCCCGGATGCGCGTCCGCGACCTCATCGCCGAACCCATGGTGATCAACCTGGATCTCAGCCGGCGGGAAATGCAGGACCGCGTCGCCAAATTGCTTGAAGACGTTGGCCTGAGCAGTTACCACGCCAATCTCTACCCACACGAATTCAGCGGCGGGCAGCGCCAGCGCCTGGCCATCGCCCGCGCGCTGTCGGTGGAACCCCGAGTCATCGTGCTGGACGAGCCCGTATCGGCGCTGGACGTCTCGATCCGCGCCCAGATCATGAACCTGCTGAAGGACCTGCAAGAGGAATACAACGTCAGCTATCTCCTCATCGCTCACCACCTGGCTACCGTCCGGTACATGTGCGATTGGGTGGCCGTGATGTACCTGGGCCAGATTGTCGAATTCGGGCCCACCAGGGAGCTGTTCGACAACGCTTCGCACCCCTACACCAAGGCGTTGATGAACGCAGCTTTGCCATCTCACCCGGACATCGAACAGGAGGAAATGATCCTCACCGGCGAGGTCCCATCGCCGCTCAATCCACCCGAGGGCTGCCGGTTCCACCCAAGGTGCCCCTTCGTAATTGACCAGTGTTCCACCGTGATTCCGACGGTCAGTGAGTTGGCGCCCGGGCACGTAGTGTCGTGCCACCTCTACTGATAAACCCGGCGCATACGTTCTCCCCGGAGTGCTTGCCAGCCCGCCAGTGAGCTCCGGCCCCGGTCATACGGGGCCGGTTTCCTTTGCCACACAGTGAGCCAATACGTTCTGCGGGGCTTCCGCCGATTTCACTCGGTACGACAGCGCCTCCATGTCCCGGTCGACGGTTCCGCAGGTGACGTACGATGGCATCCTACGCCGATTGTGGTACGGCAGTCCGGATAGCGAGAGGCCGAAATCCACTGGGGCCTCTGGGTCGTCGCCGTGGTCGCGAATGTGCGGTCAGAATGTCGTTCCCACATCGCCCGACGACTTGCGCCCAACCCGTCGACACTGAGCGCTAGCCGAGTCGCCACCATGGACCCGTAGTGGTTGGTGCTCGCCGTTTCGTCATCGCCCAAACTGCTCGCGTCGAATCTCGGTGCGGAACCGAACCTGCAGTCGCCGCGCACCGATGTATAGTATGCGTGGGCAAACATGCCCGGAACATCATCAGGCATGACGTACCGTCCCACTGGTACGTCGAATCGCCGTTTCGCGGAGGACAACCATGGGCCAGATGCACGGAATGGTGGCCATCGTCACCGGTGCGAGCCGCGGATTGGGCCGGGCCATCGCCAGGGAGTACGCCCGCGAGGGAGCCAGCGTCGTCATTTGCGCTCGCAGCCAGTCTCCGACGGGCCTCGCCGGCACGCTAGCAGAAACAGCCTCTGAAATCAGCAACGCAGGTGGCGACGTCCTGGCCGTCGACTGTGACGTGACCGACGAGGCCGCGGTTAACGATATGGTCCGGCAGGCCGTGGATCGTTTCGGCAGGATCGACGTGCTGTTCAACAACGCCGGTCTCATGGTGCTCGGGGAGTCAATACTCGATATCGACGCCCCCCGTTGGGAACAACTCATGCGCGTCAACGTCAATGGGCCCTATCTATGCAGCCGGGCCGTGCTCCCAGTGATGATGGAACAGCGGCGGGGCAGCATAATCAACCTCGGCTCAAGGATGGCGACGGATCCCAACCAGGGTGGCGGGGTGCTCTACAGCGCCAGCAAGGCCGCGGTCCACATGTTCACCTACTGTCTGGCAGACGAGGTGCGCGGCTACAACATTGCCGTCAATATCCTCAGTCCAGGCGGTCTGCGCAGCGAAGGCTCCGCGGCCATCCCCTGGACCCGACGCGACTGGCATGAACGAGTGGACCCCAGCGCGATCGGCCCGTGCGCCGTTTACCTGGCCTTGCAGGACGCCAGCACGTTCACCGGCCGGTTGGCATCCCGGTTCGATTTCGGCGTTACCTGGGGGCCGGGCATCGAGGCTGGCGCCAACGCGCCGTAGGCGTCATTTTTCCGCCGGCCTCCGCACACTGTCGCCCAAACCATGTATCATGCGACCACCATGTGCGCGTCACATCCTGCACGCAGCTCGCTCAAATGGAACGGAGACGGTGAATGGCTATTCTGGTAACCGGCGGCGTTGGTTTCGTCGGAGCGAATATCGTAAAAAACCTGGCGAATCGGGGACACGACGTGGTGAGCCTCGACGTGCTGCCTGCGGATGATCTGGTGGCCGATTTCATGGGAGACTCGGCCAATCGCGTCCGTTTCATTACCGGCAGCATCCTCGACGTATCCGCACTCGACGCCATCCGGTCTGAGCACAATATCGAGATAGTGGTGCACGCCGCCGTCTTTACCGTCAACCGCACCGACCTCGAAACCGCCCGCAGCAGCGACATCCTGGACATCAACCTCACCGGCACCGGCAACCTCCTGGAGTCCGCGCGACTCGCCGGCGTCCAGCGTTTCGTGTACATCAGCTCGGGCGCTGCCTACGGCCTCACCCGCGACCCGGATCAGACCTACAACGAGGACGATCCTCCTGAACCGGGCAACCTCTACGGCATCACCAAGTTCGCCAGCGAGCTGCTCACCCGCCGCTACGGCGAACTGCATGGTTTTGAAACCGTGAGCCTGCGCCTCAGCACTCCCTACGGGCCGATGGAACGCGTCACCGGGCACCGCGACAATATGTCCACTCCGTTCCAGTGGACCGGGCGAATGTTGCGGGGCGAACCCATCGAGTTGAACGATTCCGACCACGGCCGTGACTACACCTACGTGCTGGATACCGCCTCCGCCGTGGGCGAGGTGGTCGATGCCGAGCGCCTGCCCCACGACCTGTACAACGTCACCAATGGAATGCCTGTGACGGAAGGACAGATCCAACGCACGCTGGCGGAACTGTTCCCCGAAACAGAACTGGTAGCACCCAGCGACGGAGGAGCCCAGGCCCGTTCGTTGGGACCCACACGCGGCCCGCTTTCCGGTTACCGGTTGTGGCACGACCTTGGCTGGACTCCACAGTACGATTTGTCTGCCGGGCTCGCTGATTACGTTCGCTGGCGACGGGAATCGGAATTCCTTGACTAATTGCCGGCCCGACGACGCGCCAGGCTATCAAGCGCGCAGGAGAGCAATATGGTACTCACTGTTGAAACAGCCAGCGGAGCGATGACCGGCGAACGCTACAACGCCAGCCTGCGGGACGGGCGCGAGGTGTGGCTGGACGGAAAACGGGTCGACGATGTTCCCAGCCATCCCGCGTTGAGCGGCATGGTGCATGAGTTGGCCCGAATTTACGACCTGCAACACTCCGCGCGTTACCAGGACGAGATGACCTTCGTATCTCCCGAGACGGGCAACCGGTGCGGCCTTTCCTGGCTGTTGGCCCGAACACCGGAAGACTTGAAACGGCAGCGGCGCAACAGCGAAATCTGGAACGAGGAGTCATGGGGGCAGTTGGGGCGCAGCCCGGACATCCTGGCTCCGTACATCAACGGCCTGGTGGCCATCCGCGACGTTCTGGGCCAGGTCAAGCACCCCCGCTGCGACTTCGCCGAAAACATCACCAACTACCATCGCTACTGCATGGAGAACGACCTGTTCCTCACCCATGCTCTGGGCGACCCCCAGGTGGATCGCAGCCAGCAGCCGCAGAACGAGACGCGCGCCGAAAGCGAAACCGAGGTCGCGCTGCACGTTGTCGAGGAAACCGCCGACGGCGTCATTGTTCACGGCGCCA
>JAJDXU010000076.1 GCA_022823105.1 Dehalococcoidia bacterium | reverse complement strand
GGTGCGGGCGATGGACAGCCGCTGGCGTTGACCACCCGAGAGGGTGGTGCCGCGCTCGCCGACCCAGGTATCGTAGCCGTTGGGCAAGGCCATGATCTGGTCGTGCAGTTGCGCCACCTTCGCTGCGCGTTCGATATCCTCGTGGGTGGCGTCCTTGACGCCGTAGCCGATGTTGTCGCGGATGTTTGCGCTGAACAGGTAGACGTCCTGGTGGACGATTCCCACGTTATGGCGAAGGGACTGGAGGGTGTACTCCCGAATGTCGGTGCCATCGATGGTGATCTGTCCGTCGGTAACGTCGTAGAAACGGGGGAGAAGGTTGACGACAGTGGTCTTGCCGCTGCCGGGAGCGCCGAGTATGGCGGTAATCTGTCCGGGTTTGGCGTCCAGGTTGACTTCGCGCAACGCCGGGGATCGGTCTTCGTAGGAGAACCCGACCTTTTCGAAGCGGACGTGCCCGGTGGCGCGACCCATATCGGCGGCGCCGGGTTTTTCCGTCACCGGGGATCTCGTGTCCAGGACGTTGAAGAGACGCTGGCCGGACGACATGGCGCGCGAGAAGGTGTTGATGATCTGCGCCGACGCGCGGATGGGGAAGGTCAGCTGGTTCAGGTAGAGGAAGAACTTGGCGAGTTCACCGGCAGTCAGGTTGCCGTCGACCACTTGCCAGCCGCCAAACCAGAGGACGACGCCAAGGGCGAAGGTGAAGTACAGGGTCATCCACGCGCTGTTGGTGCCCTGCATGCGCTCGGCGTCGAAATACTCAACGCGCAGTTCCTCGGCTTTGCGGTTGTACTTCCTGCGCTCGTAGTCCTCGGAGGCGAAGGCCTTGACGACGTGCATGCCGGCGAGGTTTTCCTGGAGCACGGTGACCGACTCGCCCATGACCTCCTGGACGTGGAGCCACTTCCGGCGGAGGGCGCGCATCACGAAGGATGAGCGCAGGACGATGGCCGGCACGAAGATCATGCTGACCAGGGCGAGTTGCCAGTTCAGGAAGAACAGGATGAACGGGATGGCCACGATGCGCACGACCACATCGAGGGAGCGGATCATGCCCATGTTGACGAAGCGGCGCATGGCCTCCACGTCAGCGGTGGCGCGGGACATCAGATCGCCGGTGTGCTCCTTGTCGTGGAAGGCGAAGCTGACGTTCTGCAACTTGTCATAGAGGAGGTTGCGGCAGTCGAACGAGACCTTCTGGGACAGGGACTCGGTGGTGTACGTGCGGGCGAAATCGCAGAACCCGCGGCCAAGGCTTACCCCCAGGATGCCGACGCCATGGAAAACCAGCGCGGCCAGGGTGAAGTCGGCGCGGACGAATTTGCCGGTGGCGGCGTCGCGGACCACCATGAGGTCGATGGCGTTCCCGAAGAGCCAGGGCAGGGCGAGGGAAAACGCGATGGCGGCCAGCGCGGAAACGTATGCCAGAGTCAGCCGCGCCGGGTAATGGGCGGCCATTCCGATGATGCGCAGGAGGATGCCCATCTAGGCGCCGATTCCTTGCGTGGGAATCTGCGGGCACTTGAGCCCGGCGGCCGACGCTGCCAGTGAGCCTGCGTGGTGTGGTTTGCGACCTACGCGCATTCGGATCGCACCCCGAAGCGCAGTAAAAGAACTCGATACCATTGAGGCAACAATATACACCTGCCGCAAGGGGAGGGCAAGTTAGACAGCGACAGGATTGTCAGCAATCGTTGCTGATTTCGAGAGCGCGATCCGTGGATGCGCTCGAAACGCTCCCCGAAAAGTCCAATGCCAACCGCTCCGACTAATCCCGGTCCATGCGGTCGGGGGCGGACATGCCCATGAGGGTCAGGGTCCGGCGGAACGCGACCTGAGCGGCGGCGACGAGCTTGAGGCGAGCGAGGGTCATATCGTTGTCATCGGGGTTGGCGGAGATCACGCGGCAGTTCTCGTAGAAGTGGTGGAACGCCGTGGCGAGTTCCATGGCGTAATGGGGCAGGTGGTGAGGCTCGAGGTTTTCGGCGACCTGCACGACCAATTCCGGCAGGCGCAGCATGGTGCGGATGAGCTCCAGTTCGTTGGGATGGGTCAGGAGGCTGACGTCGCCTGCGCCGTAGTCGATGCTCCGCTCGGCGGCAAGGTTGAGGATGCTGGCGTTGCGGGCGTGGGCGTACTGGACGTAATAGACCGGGTTCTCCGAGGACTCGCGGGTGGCGAGTTCCAGGTCGAACTCCATTTGGGTGGAAGGCGCGCGGGCGAGGAAGAAATAGCGGCAGGCGTCCGTGCCGACCTCGTCGACGAGCTCGCGGAGGGTGACGAAATCGCCCGTGCGCTTGGAGGCGCGAACGGTTTCGTCGCCGCGCTTGAGGGTGACCATCTGGGAGATGAGGACGGTGAGGTTTTCGGGTTCGATGCCGAGGGCCTGCACGGCGGCCTTCATGCGGGGGACGTGGCCCTGGTGGTCGGCTCCCCAGATGTCGATGACGCGGTCGAATCCGCGTTCGGCGAACTTGTTGTAGTGGTAGGCGATGTCGGAGGCGAAGTAGGTGGGCTCGCCGGAGGAACGGACGACGACGTTGTCGCGCTCATCGCCCAGGGCGGTGGAGATGAACCACAGGGCGCCGCTGCGCTCGGCGAGATGTCCGCCTTCCCGGAGCCGGGCGATGGCGCGTTCGTAGTCGCTCTGCGAGGGGTCCGGGTTCTGGAAAAGGCGGCGTTCGCTGAACCAGTTGTCAAAGCCGACGCCGATGGCGTCCAGATCGTCGCGGATCAGGGCTACCATCTTTTCGCGGGCCACGTCGCCGATTTCGCGGACGGCGGCGGCGTCCCGCTTGGCGAGGTGTCCATCGCCGTCGGTCTCGATAATCTCGGACGCGATGTCGGCTATGTAGTCGCCCTGGTACCCGTTGTCGGGCATTTCGGCATCGTGGCCAAGGGCCTGGCGGTAGCGTGTCCAGACCGAGCGGTAGAAGGCCTCCATCTGCGATCCGGCGTCGTTGATGTAATACTCGCGGGTAACCTCGTAGCCGGCGGCGGCGAGGGTATTGGCGAGGGCGCTGCCGAGGACGGCGCCCCTGGTGTGGCCGACGTGGACGGGTCCGGTGGGGTTCACGCTTACGAACTCAACCATGACCTTGCGGCCGGCGCCGATGTCGGATGCGCCGAAGGAATCACCGGCGGCGCGGACCGCTTCGACCTGCTGCTGCAACCAGGATTCGCTGAGCTTGAAATTGATGAAACCCGGGGGAGCGGGGGACACACTCTCGATCTCAGGCGAGCTTTCGATTCGTTCCGCGATGAGCTGAGCCAACTGGAGGGGGTTGGCGCGGGCGGCGCGGGCGAGGCGCAGGGGAAGGTTGGTGGCAAAGTCGCCGTGCTCGGCGTTGTTGGGACGCTCGACCTCGATATCGGGGACGGAATCGACGCTGATGACTCCGTCCTGATTGGCCTTTTCCAGCGCGGCGGCCACGGCGTTGGCAATGGTGTCTCTGACTAGCATGTTGGGCAATCCGGCCAAGTTAGTTGTGACTGGGTTGGAGGGTATATGTTATCACCGGGGCAGATTCACACACCGGTCATCCCTCGGCGAGCTGGAACCACAGGCCGTGGCTGCTGACCGGGTCGATGTTGGCGGTGGTGTAGCCGCGGGGGCTCTGGGTGACGCCGCCCTCGCCGCGCAAGGAGTTGCCCTTCGAGGCAAGGTCGGCAGCGACCTGGCGGATATTTTCGACGCCGAAGGCGACGTGGTACACGCCGGGGCCGTGTTCAGCGAGATGCCGGCCGATTCCGGAATCGGGATCGAGGGGTTCGGTGATCTCGATGAGGGTTTCGCCGACCCGGTAGAGGGCGTCCTTCATGCCACGATCCTCGATGGTGTGGAGGTCCTCGGGTTCCATGCCGAAGTTGGCGCGGATGTATTCGACCATATCGTCGCGGCTGCTGACGACGTAGTGGATGTGGTGGACTGAGTTGAACATGGTGTCCTTCTGATATGCGC
>JAJDXU010000043.1 GCA_022823105.1 Dehalococcoidia bacterium | reverse complement strand
TCAATCCGGGCCTCGTCATCCTCCGTTTCTCCGGTTTCGGTCAGACCGGTCCGTACAAGGATCGCCCCGGTTTTGGCACCATCGCGGAGTGCATGAGCGGCTACATCGGTATGACCGGTTTTCCTGACACGCCGCCCAACCTGCCCCCCGTCCCGCTCGCCGACGAAATCGCCGGCGTCTTCGGCGCCATGGCCGGCATGATGGCAATCTACCGCCGCGGCGCCGACCGGAGCAACGGTCTCCCCGGCGCCGGACAGGTCGTCGACCTCAGCCTGTTTGAACCACTCTTCCGACTCTGCATCCCCCACCTCACCATCTACGACCGCCTCGGCGAAATTCGCGAGCGCATCGGCAACGACTTCCCGGACGCCGCCCCTCGCAGCCTGTTCCGCACCGCCGACGACCGTTGGCTCGGCCTGTCCGCCACCTCGCAGAACACGTGGGAGGGCCTCGCTCGCGCCATGGGTTTCGATGCGCTGATCGACGACGAACGGTTCGCCAATAACGCCGCCCGCCTCGAAAACAAGGACGCTCTCAACGACATCCTCCAGTCCTGGCTCAGCGGCCGGCCCGCTTCCGACATCATGGACGAACTGATCCCGGCCGGCGGAGTCGTCGGGCCCGTGTACAACAGCGCCGACATCATGGCCGACCCCCACTATCAGGAACGCGGCGACATCGTCGAAATGGACGATCCTCAGATCGGAAACACCAGGATGCTCGGCCTGGTTCCCAAGTTCAGCGCAACTCCCGGCGCTCTCCGCCACATGGGCCCCACCGTCGGCCAGCACAACCCCAGCGTGTACGGCGATTGGCTCGGCCTGACCGAAACCGAACTCTCCGAACTCTCCAACGCCGGTATCATTTAGTTATGTCCACCCGAACCCTCCTTGTCGCCACCCGCAACCCGGGCAAGATGCGCGAGTACCGAGAATTGCTCGCAGACTATCCCGGCCGCATCATATCCCTCGAAGACGCCGGCGTGCCCGATGAGGTCGAGGAAACCGGCGACACCTTCCACGCCAACGCTGTCCTCAAGGCCTCCACCTACGCCCTCCTGTCCGGCCATCTCACCATCTCCGACGACTCCGGCCTCGAGGTCCACGCCCTCGGCGGCGCGCCCGGCGTGTACTCCGCCCGCTACGGCGGCGACGCCTGCCAATCCGACGCCGACCGCGTCGCCCTCCTCCTTCGCAACATGGCCGAAATCCCCTGGGAGCGGCGCATCGCCCGGTTCCGCTGCTTCACCGCCGTCGCCGACCCCGACGCCGGCCAAGAACCCCGGATTGCCACCGTCGTGGGCTCCATCGCCGGAGTGATACAATACGAACCGGTGGGCGAGCACGGCTTCGGATACGACCCCGTCTTTTATCTCCCGTCCTTCCGCGGCACCATGGCCCAATTGCCCGTGCCCGCGAAGAACGCCATCAGCCATCGCGCCGACGCTGCCCGCAGAGCTCGTACCATCCTCGCAACATTATGATTACTGACCTTTTCGGCCGACCCCTCCGCGACTTGCGCATCTCGGTCACCGACCGGTGCAATTTCCGCTGCCCCTACTGCATGCCCGCCGAGATCTTCGGCGAGGCGTACCAGTTCCTTCCCAAGGCCGAAATCCTGACCTTTGAAGAGATTGCCCGCCTATCCCGCCTCTTCGTCGAGCAGGGCGTCAACAAGCTCCGCATCACCGGCGGCGAACCCCTGCTCCGTGTCGACCTGCCCAACCTGATCGGCCAACTCGCCGCCATTCCCGGCGCCGAAGACATCACCCTCACCACCAACGGCTATCTCCTCGCCCAGCAGGCCCAGCAACTCAAGGATGCCGGCCTCAATCGCATCACCGTCAGCCTCGATTCCCTCGACGACGACGTGTTCAAGCAGATGAACGGCCGCGGCTTCGGCACCCGCCGCGTCCTCGACGGCATCAGGCGCGCGGCCGATGCCGGTCTGAATCCCGTCAAGATCAACGCCGTCGTACAGAAGGGCGTCAACGACCACACCCTCGTGGACCTGGCCCGCCACTTCAAGGGCGCCGGCCACATCGTCCGGTTCATCGAGTACATGGACGTCGGCAACCGCAACGGCTGGAAGCTCGACGAGGTTGTGCCGGCCGCGGAAATCGTCGCCCGCATCGATGCAGAACTCCCCCTGGAGCCCGCCGATCCCAACTACGTCGGCGAGGTCGCCAACCGCTGGCGCTATCGCGATGGCGACGGCGAAATCGGCGTCATCGCCTCGGTCACGCAGCCCTTCTGCGCCGACTGCACCCGCGCCCGCCTCTCCACCGACGGCCGCATCTACACCTGCCTCTTCGCCACCGACGGCGTGGATCTGCGCGGCCCCATGCGCGACGGCGCTACCGATGCGGAACTCACCGACATCATCACCGGCGTGTGGAAGGTCCGGCGCGACCGCTACTCCGAAATCCGAACCGAGTTCACCGCCAGCGAAAACCCCGACGCCCGGCCCAAGGTCGAGATGTACCAGATCGGAGGGTGACCCAAGGTTATGACCACCCAGGATACCGCCAAACCCGCCGACCGCCTGACCCACCTGACCGAGGACGGCAGCGCCCGCATGGTCGATGTCGGCTGGAAACCCGTGACCGACCGCATGGCCCAGGCCACCGGCCACGTGGTGATGCAGCCCGAAACCCTCGCCCTCATCCGCGACGGCCTGATGAAAAAAGGCGACGTACTCACCATCGCCCAACTCGCCGGAATCATGGGCGCCAAGCGCACTTCCGAACTCATACCCCTCTGCCACCCGCTGCCTCTCAACAAGGTGGACGTGGAACTTGCCCTGGACGAGCCGGCCAACAGCGTCAACATCGTCGCCACTGCCACCACCTCCGGCAAAACCGGCGTCGAAATGGAAGCCCTCACCGCCGTCAGCGTCGCCGCCCTCACCATCTACGACATGTGCAAGGCCGTTGACCGCGCCGTCCGCATTGACGGCATTCGCCTCCTCCGCAAGACCGGAGGTCAGTCCGGCGACGTCGACCTCACCGGCTCTTAAATCCCCCGACGCGCTGCCTCTGCCGACAGCGCTTTCACCGCCGCGATCAGGTACATCAGGTACTCCTCCGCCGATAGATCATCCAGCGGCTTGAACTCCTCCACCTGATCCACCTCCAGGACGCCAACCACTCCGGGGATTGCCGTCACGTCCAACTCGGCGATCAACCCGTCCGGCGTCACCACCACGCACCCCCGCTCCGCCTTGGGCTGCAGTTCCGGCTCCAGTTCCACCGCTTGAATCGTCGTCATCCCCAAAAACGCCGGAAACGGCCGCAACCGCTGGCACAAATCGGCAACCATGGCCTCCAGCCTGCCGCTGATTTCCGCAAGCGCATCATCCAATCTGGTTTCCGGTCCCCCGTTAATTCTGCTCATCCTTGAATCCCGAAAATCCCGGTTCAGCTACATCACCGCAATTGACAATATCGCGCCGCCAGTCTTACCATATTTGGACGCTCGGCAACAACGACGACTGGTCGGGGCCGCGCAGGTTGGCGACGTAGCTCAGTGGCAGAGCGGGCGCTTCATAAGCGCTAGGTCGTTGGTTCGAATCCATCCGTCGCCACCAACAGATGCTCCATGTCCCGATGCCGCCGTGCTTAATGCAATACGGCGGCATTTTGTGCATGGTAGCGTCAATTCGATCTCTCAGAACTTGGCGACGACACTAAAAGCGCCGATCCTGCGTCTAGCGTTTGATCGTCCGTTCGTATCCGACCTACCGGGCAGGTTACGGCATTTCTATCGTTGGTTGGTGGTGGTGTGGAAATCAAGCAGACAGCGACTCGATTGAGGTTGCTGGTATCGTAATCTAAGGCTTTGACTAATAGATCCTGCTCATTTTGAGCAAGTCTCAGTCCCATGCGACCGTGTCAACAAACGTAAAGGATACTGCGTCGACCATCCTCTCCAGCGTGTTCAGGGCAAAGTACACCGTCTGGTACTTCACTAGACCCGTCTTTTATTGGGCGTCTGGCAACCCAGCCCGTTGGAAGCTCGTTCAAGCCAGTGATGTCGAACCGT
>JAJDXU010000209.1 GCA_022823105.1 Dehalococcoidia bacterium | reverse complement strand
CGGGCGCGCCGAATATACAGTCCGGAGGGTGGACACGGACGCGCGCCACGCCTTCACGGTGCTGGTCAGCAACGACTTCGTCGATACCGGGCGAGACGGAAGTGTGAGCAGCGAATTTTTCTGGCCGCCCAGCGGTTCTCGCTGGGAGTTTCTACCGGGCAAGAATGCCCTGCCGGCGGGTGTAACCATCCCCATGCCAGACTGCTCGGCGGCGCCCGAAATCCCCTCGCCTGCCACAGACCGGGAGGCGCTGGTTGCGTTTTTCAACGCCACGGGTGGCGCGAACTGGACCGACAGCACAAATTGGCTGAGCACTGGGCCAATCGGTGAGTGGCACGGGGTGACGACGGACGACAGTGGGCGAGTTGTTCAACTCCTGTTGCGTGAGAACAACCTCAGTGGTGGGATACCCTCTGACGTGGGGAACCTGACCGCGGTCACTCGGTTGGATTTCCAGGGCAACGAGTTGACGGGGAGCATTCCCGGAACGTTAGGGAATTTGAGCAACCTGGACCGGTTGGACCTTGATCACAATCGACTGACGGGCCAGATTCCAGCCCAGTTGCAGAATCTCGTCAACCTGCGGCTCATGGATTTGGATAACAACCAACTGACGGGGCCGATACCGTCGTGGCTTGGCAGCATGACCGACCTCGAGTTTCTCAGTTTGGGAGACAATCCTCTCGGTGGGCGTATTCCGCCAGAATTGGGCAACCTTACCAACATGCAAGTGTTGGGGATTCTTGACGCTCACCTAACAGGGACAATTCCTGCCGAATTGGGCAACCTGTCAAACTTGGTAGAGTTGAATCTGAGCAGCAATGATCTCGAGGGCGCCATTCCGTCTGAGCTGGGGCGGCTGACCGCTCTCACTTACCTGAGTCTCAGGTCCAACGAGTTGACTGGACCCATACCGTCTGAACTGGGGAATCTTTCCAGCCTTGAATCGTTGTACCTGTTTGAAAACCGGTTGAGCGGGGAGATACCGTCCAACTTGGGAAATCTCTCCAACCTTGAGGGGCTATTGCTGCATGACAATCAGTTGTCGGGTCAGATTCCGACCTGGGTGGGCAACCTTTCGCGTCTTCGGTCTCTGAATCTTCGCATCAACGGGTTCACGGGAGGCATTCCGGCCGAACTTGGACGCTTATCCAATCTCACCTATTTGAATCTCAGATCCAACGAATTGACCGGACCGATACCGACCGAGCTGGGGAATCTTTCCAGTCTCGAGGAACTGTACCTGTACGAAAACCAGTTGAGCGGGCCAATACCGTCCCAGCTGGGCAACCTCTCCAACCTGACTCGCCTGAGTCTGAGCGATAACGAGTTGACCGGATCGATACCGTCTTCTCTGGGCAACCTCGTCAACTTGGAGCTCCTCCGGTTGGCGGACAACCAGCTGACGGGTTGTGTGCCGCTCAGCCTGCAGGTGGTTGCGGACAACGACTACACGGCTTTGGGGCTACCGTTCTGCAGCAATTGATCCGAAGATCAGCGGTTGGCGACAGATTCCATGCCGCGATTACGCCAGCGAGTGGGAGTTACAAGCCGGGCCGCTGCGACATAACCGGGCGGCTGGTTAGCCACAACGACCCGGAGGCGAACACAGTTCGCCTCCACTGGCATTGACGGCCGGCCAAGATGCGCGTCCTTGGCGTCAGGCAAGCGCCCGGGCCGCGCGGAACCATGTGGCCGTTGGTATCGAAGATCGCTGTCGGAATATCTGGGCCAGACCATTCCTGCGGGGTTGTCAACGCAACGCCGACGAAAATATGACCCAGGTTCGCCGGTCCGGGATTGCCCACCCCCTGCGATCACGCTGTCGCCCAGCAATTCGCCTCGCTCGCCGAAGCCTTTGTTGGTAGTCAGGATGATGCTGCCGCGCTCGTACCGAGCTGACACCAGGGTGAAGAAGGCGGTAGCCGACTCCCGGTCGCGGCGCCAGGATCAGAGCCCGCGGCATCTACCGAGATGCGGTGCGTTCCAGTCGCCACCCGCTGGTCGATGCCAGTGGGCTGCGCTGGATCTCCCTGATGTGGTTGGGCCACGTCCCCTGGGCCGGATGGCGTCGGGCGTTGCCGGATGCTCCGTTCGTGCGAGGCCTGACCCAGGACCAGCCGGCGGTTCGATGGACCAACCGCGCCGCGGGCGAAGGGATTGCGCAAGACAGCTCATCCTGGGCCGGGGAACGCGCCGCGCCTCGCGTTACCGGGACGGTGGATGGGGCCATGGACTTCACGGTCTGACCACGGCCTCGCCGGTACCGGTCGTTCCTCCCGCTGGCCTGTACAGCAGCGGATGAACGGCGGAAGCCCGGCTCTGTTCGGGCTCCACGGACAGGAACTCGGATATGACCGCCTCCGCCTGGTCGATGCAGTCCCGGGCCTGATCGGCCGTGAAAATGCTCGCTGGGTCCTCCTCAGCCTGCAGCCGCTGGTGATGGGCGGCGAGAAAGACGTCGACGAAATGCCTCATCGCCCCGGGCTGACGGGATAAGTCGGCCTGCATCAGCTCGAATGCGAAGTCGTCGCCCAGGGCAGCGTAAACCCTGTTCCGCTCCGGCGCGTTGCCCTCGGTTCCGGATGGACCCATCAGCAGGTCCGCGTTGCTGCGGGCCAGAGCGTGGTACATGGCGCAGTAGGCGTTGCCGGCGGCCATGCGGAGCCTGGCCTGGCGGAGGTGGTCGGACGGTTCAGTTGTGGCCATCTCCCGCGCCAGCTGACATCCGACCGTTGCTGAATTGGTGGCGCGACCAATCCGGCGACGGTTACCACAATCTCTACACTGGATCCCGTATTGCCGAGCGGCTGATGGAACGGCCGCCGCGTATTTCGGCGCAGATGGCGTCGAGCACCGTCAGGTGGTACTGCAGGATGACCAGCAGGTGGTCGGGATCCTGGCCAGTGCCGGACGCTGGAGCGGTTGAAGGTCTCTCCGTCAAGGCCCTCGCCGCGCGGTGCTGGCGCTTCCGAGTGCATTGTTTGACCGATCCAACGGCGGCGGCGAAGTACGCTCTGCGCTCCCTGGCCTGCCGGCGCCATCAACTCAGCGAGGAGATCCGCAACCTGAAAGCCGAACTGGCGCAACTGGTTGGCGCCGCATCGCCAAGCCTGATCAACCATCCTGAGCGCCAACGGCGTACCCTCGCCGGGGCTGATCGCCGGACCGGCTCCCAGTTCATACAGTGCCAGGGCCAAAGCGCGCGAAGGCGTGTCCGGCTTCGCGAAGCCCGGCATCACCGGTTGCCACGAATGGGGATGTAGCGCGAGCGCTTCGACCCGCCGGAGGTGGACCTACGGCATCTCAGAACGAACGGGTCATGCTCCCGGCAGGCGGTAACTCACGGACTTGGCGACCGCTGCGTCGATCTCCTCGGGTGTGATCAGCTGGACGGTGCTGATGCTGAGGGCGCCGCCGGCCGTGATCACCAGCGAGATGGCCGCCGCCGTTGTGGCGTCGGGCAGGTCGAAGACCATGTAGAGGTCCGCGCCGCCGAAGGCGTAGTAGAACGATTCGAGAGTTCCGCCCTGCTCGCTGGCGATGCCCTCGAAGACCTGCCGACGGGATGAGCCACCCTCTCGAAGCAGCCCCTGCATGCCCGATGCCGTGTAGTTCGCCTGGAGTAGATACTTTGGCATGATGCTTTCTCCAAATTTATGTGGTTCCGAGCGTGGCGCTTGCCATCTGCCGGATTTCATGGGTCGGCCCGGCGTCCGCAGAGGGGCAGTCCGCTCGTATTCTAACCCCAATCCTAACCCTGACCAATCGAGGAGTGGCAAGGGCAGGTATGGGGCATATTGACCTACACCGCACCAGTGCGCGGGGGTAGAGGCTCCACAGCGCCATATTAAGCACAAGGGCGGGTTCTAAACCCGCCCCTACGCATTATGAGTTGACTCAGATGGTTAGAGGACGTGGTACATCAGGCGGTGATCGCGGAGGACGTCCTGGGCGAAGTCGTTTTCGACGTCGCGCCAAACGGAGTGGATATGGTTGGCCTCGTTCTGGATGTTGTCGAACTCGACGATGAAGTGCCCGCCGTGGATGCGGTAGTAGTGGTCGCGGCCGCGGTCGAGCCCGCCGGCCCACACCAGGCGGAAGTCGTCGATGCCGGACTCGCGGATGGCAGCCATGCGCTGCTCGGCGATGGGCGCGGGCACGCCGTTGACGTACTCGGCGATCAGCGTCATCAGGATTTCCTGCTGGGTGCCGTTCATGTCGCGGGCGGCCAGGCCCTCATCGTTGTGGACGGGCTGCTTGCTGGTGTTGTAGCCCAGGATATCCCACGGCGCCTTGTCGTGGATCACGGCCCTGCCGCGCTGGCCGGCGTCCAGGGATGCCATCAGTTCAACGGCCAGATCCTCGCGGCGGCCCAGGATGCGGAGCCCTTCCTTGGGTCCCTTGCGCACCTCGGCGGGGTTGGCGCCCAGAAAGAGCGGCGTGACGGCGATGACCTGATCGCCCCAGACGCTGTAGTGGACGGACAGGTGGTGTCCCTCGACGCGCCAGCCCCAGGGGTCGGGACGGCCCGGGTCGCCGAAGACGGTCCAGTAGTAGAGTTCGGGGTCGCGCACGAAGGTGACCTGGTCCCATTCCTTTTCGAGGGGGCCGAGGACGAGTTCGTGCTCGATGATGAGGTTGGCCTGCCGGTTGGTCTCCTCGGTGAGGCCGGTGGCCAGCAGTTCCAGCGCCAGGGTCCGCTGCTGCTCGGTCATGTCGCGCAGGGGCAGGCCGTGGCGATTCAGCGGCGGGTAGTACCAGAAGATGCGCTCGCCGTCGAGGTAGTGGTAGGTGGCCTTGTCGCGCTGGGCGTTGTCCAGGCTGGCGACCCAGCGGCGGGCAGAGTCCACCATGGCGGCGGCGACTTTGGCGTGGGGATGGGTGAGGCGAGCTTCAGTCATCGCAGACGACCTCCTGATGCGTGCGTTGGGTTGTGATGGCGAAAGTGTATTGAGGGCAGAGCGAGAGTGTCAAGAACCGGGGCGGCCGCATCCGCTGAGGCCCTATCTCGCGCTGGGGACATATTCAGCCATGGACAGCAGGTTGAAGTGGTAGGGGTGACGGTCAATGTATTCGAGAAGCGACGGCGAAGTTGTGGGGATTTCGTAATGTGTATCGTCGGCCTTCGCGGTGAATATCGCCGTCTATGCTGATTTGGATACCGTCCCGAAACGCTCGCCATACCTCATCGTGATCCTCATTTTGGAACCTCACTTGTAATGCCACCGGACGATCATCAAGTTCGCATATCACCACGGAATGGCCGTCGAACTCCTCCCGACGTTGGCGGTCCAATCCGACAATTTCGCCGACGACATGGGCATCGGTAAATGGGCTGTTTTGGCGCAGCAACTGCGCCCCTTGGGTGAAAACATCCGCTGCGCTCTCAGCAAATTGGAATTCTCCATGATGAGCATCCGCAGGCCGTACTGACGCCCATGAAAGGCTGACCCCAATACCGTGGCCACGGCGAGCCAAGTCCGCTATTGCGTCGCAAAAATTGGCGCTGACCCCTTGCGATGGGGCCTCCTCAAACACGTTCGCGATGTCTTTCCCGCTAATCACCGCAGCCGCCGTTAGGTCCGCTTCACGCAATCCGTTGTTGAGCGCGATAGTGGCCTGTCGAGGGAAAGGAGCACGAAACGCGTCGCCCAGGTCCTCTTGCACGCCGTAGCCGGTCGGCACTTCTGAATGCAGGGTCAGCTCCGGGCCGGCTTCATATCCGGGCAGTGGCCGTACACTCCGCACGTAGTCGGTAACCTGGCCACTGGCACGCCCGCGATACACGGCCTGTCCTGGATGCTCGGCGGCGCGCGCCGCCGCTGCCACCAGGTCACGCGCCCTGGTGAGAAATTCCACACTGTCGCCGAGAGTCCAGCCGGATTGCCCGACGCCATTCAAAGGCCGCAACCGGATGACGTCGGCGCCGGCGCCTATCAAATCGTAATAGATATCCAGCTGAGAACGTTCCTCGATTTCCGAGAGAAGCACCACTGCCTCAGAAATTCGCACGGCATAAGCGTCGGATTGTTCGCGCAGCGGTATCAAAATCTCGTCGACTTGCTCCCCGCGCGTGGCGGACCACACCATAATCCGATCACGCCAGACATCCTCCTGGACCCAGTCGTGAGATTGGAGGTAAGCGCGCATCCGATCCGGGGACACCCGCCGCAATGCTGCCGCATCCCTGATTTGCACGTCCATCGCAAAACTCCGTTACCCAATCAACTGTCGGAACATCTCATGCAACCCGTTTTGGTCAAACGCGTTCGCCAAAGGAACCGAAACTCTGACGGTCGACGAGTTGGATGAGACCGACAAGCCCATTAGAGGAACCCAGTATGCGCATTTACGCAGGCAAAGTTCGTCCTCGCTTTGAGCCAGCCAATCATCAGCATCATCTGGCATAATAAATAATATCAGCACCCGCGGCAGGTCATCATCTAAAATAAGCCGATTGTAGTCCTCTACACGGAGGTCATACCGGATGTCGTCGCCGAAAACCGTATAGCGGGTTGTCGATTTGAGTTGAAAATCAATCCGATTCACACCTCTAGCAGGACGGCGAATCGTCCCGTCAACTCCATGCTCGTCAACTGTCCAAACAGCCAAATTGAACCCAGTGCGGAATATTACAGATCGCACGTAGGACAGGGACAGTTGCTCCTGTATAAAGTTGGGCGACACAGGGTTATCTGCTTAAATTGGTACCGCGTTCCGGACGATTGTAACAAAAGGAACGTCGGTTCGCAATCACCCTGCCACTCCATGCACGTCCTATCGCCACTACGATGCAGGTATCCATGTGTTACGCCAGATCGCGGTTGGCAATCCGAGTTTGCCAATCAGCGTAACTATTACATCACCCTTCTCCACGGGACAGCTTTTTGTGGCTCTTTCTTCCACTAAAGATTAAACCTGCGGAATCGAGTACTTCTCATCGCATGAGGCGTCTACTAAGATCACATAGCAAACTGACCGTCGTCGAATACACGTTACCGACTGCGGCGTTCCAGGTTGCGAATGGCCTCATCGATGCGGCGCACCTGCTCGGTGTCGCCGGAGGACAGGCGGTAGCAGCGGTCCATGTACAGCTGGGCGAGCTGAGCGGCGACGGGCCCGGTGTCGGCGGCGTTGGCGACCAGCGTGGCGATGCTGAACTCGTCGGGCAGGTGGCGGCCGAGGGCGGTCATCTCGGCGGTGATGTCGGCGATGGCAGCGGTGTCGTTGCCCTCCTGGGCGAAGCGGAGGCGGCCAAGGAGGCGACCCATCTCGGCCAGGCGGTCGCCCTCGCTCATGAAGGACCAGAGGACCTCGTTGACCCCCAGGCCACCGGTGTCTCCGTCGTCTGCGTCCGCGGGAGTTGACGGCTGGCCGGTGGCGCCCAGCGGGATGGCGGCGTCATCGGCTGGGATGGAAGCGGCGGCCGCGCCCGACGTGCCGGCGGCCTGGTTCCAGGCGTCTGAGTATTCCTGCACGGCGCTGGCGACGGACTCCATCATGCGGGCCAGGTCGTAGGAGAACATGCTGCCGCCGTAGACGAGATCATCGTTTCGCAGGTTTGCGAGCTGCACCAGGCGGTCGTAGCCGCCCTCGACGAGTTCGGACATGGGCGGCATGGCGAAGGCCGCGAAGTTGGCGAGCGGGCCGGTGTCGCCGCTGCCCAGGTGGGCGGCGAGGAAGGGCGGGACGTACTTGGTGAGATCGGCAGTGATGGGCAGGGTTACGATGTACGTTCCGTAAACGTTGTCGGGTTCGGTGTCGACGCGGAAGTAGAGGAGAGCGTGGCCCCGGGGCCGCGTTGGATCGCCAATTTCAAACTGTATGTCCATGTGTCGAGTATAGATTAGGTTGGCGGCGATAGCAAAGCGGCGCTTCGGTCGGGAGTCCTACGGCGCTGGCGGGACATCCGGTTCGAGGGCATCCCAGAATCCCTGCCACTGCTGTTCGGGAACCGAGTTCTCCCAACCGTCCAGGTGAACCAATTGCTGGACAGGCAGGCGGCGACGCCAGCCGGCGGTCTGGAGACCTGGTTCGTCGGAAAACTGCGTGGGGTAACCCAGGCATAGATACGCGACCGGGATGATGTGCGGCGGAATCCCCAGGATGCCGCGCAGTTGGGGCAGTTTGAGGATGCTGACCCAGCCCACGCCGATGCCTTCGCTGCGGGCGGCGAGCCATAGATTCTGTATGGCGCAGCAGGTGGAATAAACGTCGGTCTCGGGCATGGAGTTGCGGCCCAGCACCACGTCGGCGCGGGTAGGGTCGCAAGTGACGCACAGGTTGACCGGACAGTCGAGGATCCCTTCCAGTTTGAGCGCCAGGTACGCTGAACGTCGGGGCTCGTCGAAGAAGCAGGCGGCCGCGGCGCGCTCCCGCTCGAACAGATCCTTCACCTGGCTGCGCTTCTGCAGGTCCTGCACAAGGATGAAATCCCAGGGCTGCATGAAACCCACGGAGGGGCCGTGGTGAGCCGCCCGCACGATGCGGGCAAGTTTGTCATCGGGGATCGGATCGGGACGGAATTCGCGCACATCACGGCGTTGGTAAATTGCACGATACACCGCTTCGCGGTCAGCGTCGGCAAAGCCCAGCGATTTCAGGTCCGGCGGATGCTCTCCAGGCTGGCGATCCGTTTGTTCCATCCATCCCCCCAATATAAACCTTTTCGATGCCCGACATCACGCGCCGAGCGTATGACAAGCGAGACGTCGCAGGTCCCTGCGAAACGGTGATTCCGCGATTCGCAATCATAACACCGATTAAAGCGCCGTCATGACGCCGAACCGCCGGGGAGGTTCGAGGTAGTGATGCCGACGGGGGCGGGATTTACCAGACTCGGAGGCCGTCGGACCGATTGCTAGCGAATGGGAGGGGCGTAGATCAAGCCGCCGTTGCTCCACAGGTTGTTGAGTCCCCGGGGCAGCGTGAACGATTCGCCCCGGGGGCCCATGTAGCGGTCGTAAATTTCGCCGTAGTTTCCCACCGACCTGATAACGTCGACGGCGAAGTCGGGTTTGAGTCCCAGATCAGCCTGCCCGAAGCTGCCTTCGGAGCCCAACATCCGCCGGATGCGGATGTCCTCGCTGTTGCGCATCTCCTCGACGTTGGCTTGGGTCACGCCCAGTTCTTCGGCGTTGATCAGCACGTAAAGGACGGTCTTCACCAAGGTGGTCCAGAGGGCATCGCCCCGTGGCACCATGGGCGCTAGAGGTTCCTTGGAGATGGTGTCGGGCAGAATAACGTGGGCGTCGGGGTCGGCGAACCCGCTGCGTACGGCGGCCAACTGGGACTTGTCGATGGTGGTGGCGTCGCACTGGCCTTCTTCATAGGCTTCGTATGTGGTCGATGTTTCGTCGAAGCTGAGGGTCTCCAGTTGCAAATTGTTCTGCCTGAAGAAGTCCGCTAGGTTCAGCTTGGTTGTGGTGCCCTCAGCCACGCACACGGTGGAACCGTCAAGTTCCAGGGCGCTGTTCACGCCCAGGGATTTGGGTACCATGAAACCCTGGCCGTCGTAGAACATGATGACGGTAAAGTCGCCCCATTGGGCCTCGCGGGTGGTTGTCCACGTGGTGGTGCGAGACAGCATGTCCACCTCCGCAGCCTGCAGGAGGGGGCCTCTGGCAACATAAGGGACGTGGTGGATTTCGACCGCCTGAGGATCGCCGAAGATGGCGGCGGCAACCGCCCGGCAAAGATCAACGTCGAATCCGCGCGTGTCGCCATCGGGATCGACGAAACCGAACCCGGGAATATCGATCTGCGTGGCGCAGTCAATCGCGCCTTTCTCCATCACGGCATCGATGCGAGAGAATCCGATTTCGGTTGATGCGATGCTGTCGGTTTCCGAGGTGCAGCCCAGGATCGCGGAAGCCAACAGACACACTGCAATCATTGCAGCACAGCGCCCTGCGCGTTCGTATTTGAGACTTCTCATGGCCTGGTCAAATCCTTCCGCGTATGAGTCCGATCAACGAATGTGCAATAGGGGATCCCAGCAAGTACGTTGCACATCAATTTTCCAACCGTCAATGACATCGCTGAACCACATCGGATGATCCGGACATCATCCTATGCGTGCATTCGGGCCACTCGGCCCGATGGGCTTGGGCAGTTTGATGGCATTGGCATATTGCGTACGTTCGTTCGTTTATGATAATGTTCCGAATGTGCGTTTTATTTTCAAACTAATATAGAAGCGCCTGGAGTAGAAAATGTTAGCGACCGCTCAAACTTGCGCAGTGATCGGACTCGACGGTCAGATCATACAAGCCGAAACGGATATCTCGCCGGGCCTGCCTGCGTTTCACATCGTGGGTCTGCCCGATACCGCGGTGCAGGAGGCGAAAGAGCGGGTGCGCGCCGCGCTGCGCAACAGCGGTTGCGAGTTCCCCATGCGCAGGATCACCGTGAACCTGGCGCCGGCGGACCTGAAGAAAGCTGGGCCGGCGTACGACCTGCCCATCGCAGCGGGCATCCTGTTCAGCACGGGACAGGCGCCGCCGCCGAGTGAACCGGCGATTTTCCTCGGTGAACTTTCGCTGGACGGTGGACTGCGTCACACCGCTGGAATCCTGCCCATGGTGTGGGTCGCGCGGGAGCAGGGGATACGAACGGTTTACGTGCCGGCAGTAGACGCGGCGGAGGCGGCTTTGGTGGACGGGGTGCAGGTCTATCCCGTAGCGACATTGTCGCAACTGCTGACCCATTTGCAAGGCGAGACGCTGATCGAGCCGTACCCATACAGCGGCGTGCATCTGAACGGGAATCGCAACCCGCCAGACAGTACCGACCTTTGCCACATCCGGGGGCAGGACCACGCGAAACGAGCGTTGGAGGTGGCGGCGGCGGGGTTCCACAACATCCTGTTCAGCGGCCCGCCCGGCTCGGGAAAGACGCTGCTGGCGCGTGCGTTGCCGGGGGTGATGCCGTACCTGACGCCGGACGAAGCGCTGGAGGTGACCAAGATCTACAGCGTGAGCGGCAACCTGCCACCGGACAGCCCGTTGATCGCTCAACGACCGTTCCGCGCTCCGCACTACACCATCTCCAACGCCGGCCTGGTGGGCGGAGGCCGGATGCTGCGCCCGGGGGAAATTACGCTGAGCCATCGCGGCGTCCTGTTCCTGGACGAGTTGCCGGAGTTCGGGCATGCGCTGCTGGAATCCCTGCGGCAACCGCTGGAAGACAAGACGGTGACCATCACAAGGGTGAGCGGCACGGCGACCTATCCGGCGAGTTTTATGCTGGTGGCTGCGATGAATCCGTGCCCGTGCGGGTATGCCACGCATCCGCGCCGGCAGTGTGTTTGCAGTCCGTCGGCAGTTTCGCGTTACCAGCGCCGGATCAGCGGCCCGCTCCTGGAACGGATCGACATATTCGTGGAGGTGCCGCCGGTGGAATATGACAGCCTGCTGGCGCAGACGGGATCGGAACCGTCGGCGGCGGTGCGAGAGAGGGTAATGGCCGCCAGGGCGATCCAGGAAAAGCGATTCGGCCAGGACCAGGAAACGACCGCATTGTCCAACGCTGAGATGTCCGGCTCGAAGATATGGGAATACTGCGACCTGCAGGATGACACCGAAGCCCTGCTGCAACGGGCGTCGCAAAAGCTGGATCTGTCGGCGCGCGCGCTGCACCGGGTGGTCAAGGTAGCGCAGACGATCGCGGACCTGGCCGGCGCGGAGCGGATTGGGCCGGCTCACCTGGCTGAGGCGCTGCAGTACCGTGCCAGGGGGTTGAGCTGACGGACACCTTGCCGTGAGCGGGCGGTATGGATAGCATATGAACCAGCGACAACACAGCGGCGACCAGCGGAATCTAGTGTCCTTTCTCGGCGTACCGGTAGAGCGGGTCAGACCGCATTTCTGGACGTTCAGCATCTGCTTCGTCGTTACGTGTCAATGTTCAGGACCTTTGACCCACCATTTTCATGAGCATTGACCCACCCTGGGAGGGTGGCGAAATGATGGTAATCAGGGATCAGGTATCCGGTCAATCACCCCCTTTGCCCAG
>JAJDXU010000014.1 GCA_022823105.1 Dehalococcoidia bacterium | reverse complement strand
CGCGAACTCGCCATCCTCAAACTCCGCCGCATCGCCGAGGCCGTCTCCGACGAATGGGATCCCTCCGAACCCCCGGAACCCGCCGACGTCATCAGGCGCATCGCCAATGCCGGCTTCCTCCTCCCCACCTACGCCGACCTGGGCCGCTACCTCAAGGACATCCGGCTGCGGGGTGACATCCCCGAGTACGAGGCCATCGTATTCAACCTCCTGCCCTGGGCCAGCCACGACCGCTACCGCGAATTCTTCCGCTGGGACCTGCCCGCCCCCGCGCGCTAGCCATGCCCTCAACCCGGTTTGCACGGACAATCAAAGAACCCTCGGCGCGATGGGTTGCGGTTGCCGCACCCTGCACTGCGGGGTAATATGACGGGAGCACGGGCCACGGCCCGTAACCGCAGGTGAGTGATGGCAATCTATCGACTTTATGCAGGCGACGACGGACAGTCGCACATCGAAGAGACCAGCCTGGCGGATCACCCGGAACTTGGCGAGGCGCAGGCCACGCAGTCCATCATGTTCCGGGAGTGGCCCCCGGGACATTTCATCGACTGGCATCCCGCTCCCCGCCGGCAGTACATCATCTCGTTGAGGGGTGAGATCGAGATCGGGCTGGGCGACGGAACCACGTTCACGTATGGCCCCGGAGACGCCCGGCTGGTTGAGGACACCACGGGGCAGGGCCATACCACGCGGGTGGTCGGCGATGCGCCGAGCCTGACGGCGGTGATCCCGCTGGCCGATTGATTGACTGGCCGATTAGTCGACTGGCCGGGGCGAATGATTGATCTTCAGGGCGAATGATCCTTCGCCCCTACACCAAGTAATTCGAGAGGGGACAGCAACACACAGGAGGCAACACGATGGGACAGATAGTACGGGTTTACACCGGGAGCGACGGGGAGAGCCACTTTGAGCACCTGACGCCGGACCAGTTCGCCGACATCGCGAACAACGTGGGCCCCGGCGACATCACGGTTGGCCGGCGGGAATCGCCGAGCTTCTCGGACTACCACAACGCGCCCCGCAAGCAGTACGTGGTGAACATGAGCGGCATCGCCGAGTTTGAGGTCGCCGACGGCACCGTGGTCCGAATGTTCCCCGGCGACGTCCTGGTGGCCGAGGACCTGACCGGGCACGGACACATCGCGCGGAGCATCGGCGACGAGTTTCGGGTGTCGCTGGCCGTGCCGCTGGCCGAGTAGGGGTTATCCATGATCATACGAATTCATACGGGCGCGGACGGCGAGTCTCACTTCCATGAGCTGACTCCGGACGAGTTCGCCGAGATCGCGAACGACGTGGGCCCCGGCGACATCACGGTGGGCCAGCGGGAGCCGGGCTGGTGGCAGGACTACCACACCGCGCCGCGGCACCAGTACGTGGTGTTCATGTCGGGGGGCGCGGAGATCGAGGTCGCGAGCGGCGACAAGCGGCAGTTTGGGCCCGGAGACGTCCTGGTGGCCGAGGACCTGACGGGCCACGGTCACATCATCCGCAACACCGGCGAGGAGGCGCGGATTTCGCTGGCGGTGCCGTTGAAATAGCGCTGACCGACACGGCAGACACACATCAGGGGCGAGTGGTCATTCGCCCCTACATATTTGGTGTTGCGCCGGCAAGGAGGCGTTGGAGGTGGATGAGACCCTGCTGGCGGCGGGCGTTGTTGGCGATTCGGCCCCATGAGGGATGCTGCAGGATTGCGGCGAGTTCGCGGGTGATTTCGTTGTCGGACAGCGGGCCATAGCGCCGGTACAACCCGAGCATTTGACCGGCGTTGGCGTGGTCGCCTGAGATCGTGCCGGAGGCGTGCAGGAACGGCAGGACCACGTTCACGGCAATGTCGCGGGCCCGGGCCGGGCCGATCGGGGCGGTCTTGTCGTCGGGTGCTGCGACGGTCAGGATGCTCGTCAGGGTTTTGGGATGGCCCGTGTCGGCTGCCGATCGCAGGGCCGAGAGCATGCCGGTTTCGCAGAAGCGGGCGATGAGGGCAGCAGCCCCCAGGATGCGGCGGCGTGGGTGGTTGGGCGGCCGAACCCGGAACAGCCGCCACTCTTTGACATCGAGAGCCGGACCGAATCCCGGTGGTACGTAGCCCTGCTCGAAGCTGGCCAGCCTGAGCAGCCAGGTCCCCAGTGCGGCTTCGCGTTCGGCGGGTGCCAAGCGCGTGGCGGCGGCCGACAAGAGTGAATAAGGCGCGATGGTCGCCAGCTTCAGGAATGGATGGCGGTTGTGCCGGTAGCCCAGGGCGTCGCAGATGGACTCCCAGAGGGTCTGCTCCGGCGGTTGGAGGGCAGCCAGGGTTCGGAACCGGCTGCCGTGCGCCAGGAACCGTTCGTCGCCAGCGCGGTTGAGCAGGGCTTCCATCTGCTGAGGTTGATCAGGCCGGCGGAAACCGTGCTGGGCCAGTATCTGCCAGAGCAGGGTGGGAACGTCTTCTTCGCCGCCGGCAGGTTGCGGTTGTTTGAGGAGGTCGGCAAGGTTGACGACGGGAGGTGCGCCGCCGCCATTGGTTCGGGACGGTTCGCGATCGGTATCCAGCGCCACGTGGAGCACGACGCCGTTGTAGTTGGGATCCTGGTGATGTCCGTGGGAGCGCCAGTCACGCTGCCGAAGGTGAACCTCGACGTCGCCCTGCACGAGCCCTTGACCCTCTACCAACAGGAGCGCGTTGCGGAAATCGGGGCCGGCCGTAACTCCGGGCCGACCCGGATAGAGCACACGCACCCGCGTTCCGGTTTCGTCGTGGAAAGTGCGGTGGCGGGCGGCGCGGCGTTCCCACAGGCGCGCCAACTGCTTCTCGGTTATGGGAGGAATGGGGTCGTTTTCGGTTGGGTTCCCGGGGTGTGTTGGGCGAGACGGTTGCATCGGGGGTACCTGCCACAAGGTGTAGCACCCCCGGCGTCATACCGTCCACGGGCCGGTGTCACCCGCCACGGCAGATTGGCGGCGAGAAGGGTGGTATTCGCCCCGCCACCAGAGCAAAACCCCGCAGAAAGCGGGCACACCCACCGCAACAAAGGCCAGGATTATGGCGATGCCCTTCTGCTCCATGGCCGTAATGCCGTATATCAGCAGCCCGACGTTCCAGGCAGCCAACATGAGGAACAGCACGCTGGACCAACGGGCGCGCCACATGCCGCCCAGTCCGGCCAGGATGCCGGCGATGGCGGCGGCCAGCACGATGCTGACCATCTGGGTACTGACGTCCTGGGGGAAACGGAGGAACAGTTCGGTCCACGCGACGCATTCGGTGTGAAAGACGTAGTCACCGATCTGAGTGGCGCCGCAACGCATCGCCACCACCTGAGACCACACCATCTGGCACAAGCCGCCGGCCAACCCCAACAGCAATGCGACCAAGCGAACCATCAATTGTGTGCTGGTGTATGCGCCCATCTTTTCCTCGTGGACATGGAATTTATCCCGTATTGTACATTGTCGGTCGCACCGTCCGGCGGCCGAGTGAGCGAAACATTCCGTCTTACGCTCGCATACGTCTTGATGACATTGGACGCGGCGAATCGCCGAGGCCGTCGGTGATAGAATGGCGCAATCACTGGAACGTGGAGGGACTATGACGGCCAGCAAGATCACCATCGGCAATGTGGAGATTGCGTCCCTGTCCGATGGGCTACTGGAATTTGACATCTGCAACTTCTTTCCGAACATTCCCACCGAGGACTGGGAGCCGTATCACGATCACCTGACGCCCGACCGGAAGGTGAGCTTCAACCTGGCGTGCTTCGTGGTCCGCTCCGAGGGCAAGACCATCGCGGTTGACACGGGCCTGGGAGCCAAGGACACGCCGGAGACGCCGTGGGGCGAATTGCTGGACGACCTGGAGCGCAACGGACTATCGCCCGGCGACGTGGACGCGGTGGTGATGACTCACCTGCACCGGGACCACGTGGGCTGGAACACGGTGCGCGACGAAGGCGGAACACTTACGCCCACGTTCCCCAACGCTCGGTACTATTTCAGCAAGGAAGACCTTGACGCATCCCACGACCCGGCGCTGCAGCCGGACCGGTTCCCCAACGCGCCCGACTGCGTATGGCCGCTTGTTGACATGGGCCTGGTGGAGCTGATGGAGGGCGAGTACAGCATCACGAGCGAGCTGACCACGCTGCCGACCCCGGGGCATACGCCCGGGCACATGAGCATCATGATCAACTCGGGCGGCGAGCGCGGGCTGATCCTGGGGGACGTGCTGCACAATACGGCGCAGATCGAGAAAACGGACTGGGCGTCACGGGCGGATATCATCCCCGACTTGGCGATTTCCACGCGGCAGAGCGTGCTGGACCGACTGGAGAGCGAGGGGATTCCGGTGGCGGCGGTGCACCTGCCGGCGCCCGGTTTCGGCAAAATCGTGCGGCTGCAGGGCAAGCGGTATTGGCAGGCGATCTGACCACAAATTGAACTCAACGCGTCTGCTAGGGGCGGGTTTGAAACCCGCCCTTACGACTGACGGGGCCGTACCTTGGACGATCGAGAACGACTGAATAACGCGCCGGCGGGCCAGCGTTTTTTCTATGGATGGGTGATTGTGGCGACCATGTTCGCCATCAATTTTTCCACCATGGCGACGGGGACGCTGAACTACGGGCTGTTCGTGCTGCCGATGCAGACCGAGCTGGGGTTGTCGCGGGCGACGTTCGGGTGGATGCAGACCGTCCGGCGCATCTCTACCGCCGCGCTGAGCTTTGTGGTGGGCTGGCTGATCGACCGGTACGGGCCGCGGGTGTACATACCGGTCGCGGCATTGCTGATCGGCGTGTGCCTGATCCTGGTGGGCATGAGCAACCATGCGTGGCAGTTCATCCTGCTGTTTGGATTGGTGGGCGTAACGGGCCTGGCTGCGCCGAACGGTCTGGTCACGTCGGTGCCGGTGGCGAAGTGGTTCGTCCGGAAGCGGGGTCGGGCCCTGGCGTTTGCAACCGCCGGCCTGGGCATCAGCGGGATCGTCTTCCTGCCGGTTACGCAGTGGTTGATCGACGGTTACGGATGGCGCAGCGCGTGGCAGATCCTGGCCGTGCTGTTCATGGTCATATCGATCCCCGCGGCAGCGCTGTTCCTGCGCCGGCAGCCGGAGGACATGGGACTCCGGGTGGACGGGGACCCGCCGGACGCGCCGGCGGATGAGGCCGATCCTCGCTCTCGACGAGTGATGGAGGAAGAGCCCGCGTGGACGGTGCGCCAATCCTTCCGCACCGTCACGATGTGGAAGCTGGTGGCGGTATTCGGGCTCTCAGGTGTGGCCCAGGGTGGTGCCAGCTTTCATCGCATACCTTACTTTGTGGAGAAAGCCTACGACCCGCTGCTGGTGTCGTGGTCGTTTGCGGCCGACGCCGGCGGCGCGGCCGCGTTCGCCCTGGTTTCGGGCTGGCTGGCCGACCGGATCCCCATTCGGTTCCTGGCGGCGGGCTCGTTCTCCGGATTCATCGTCGCCATCCTGCTGATGATCTACGTGGCGTCGGCGGAGATGATGTTTGCGTCCACCATCGTGTTCGGATGTTCGGTGGGCATCGGGATGATCGTTCATACATACATTTTCGCGGAGTACTACGGGAGGGCCTTCCTGGGAACGATTCGGGGCATCGTGATGCCGATCAACTTGCTGAGCGCCGGCCTGGGCGCGCCGCTGGTGGGGTACCTGCACGACTACGCGGGGTCGTACCTGCCGGCATGGTGGACGCTGCTGTTCATATACGGCTCATGCTCGGCGCTGATGCTGACGGCGCTGCCGCCGGGTCGGGATAGAGCCGACCGC
>JAJDXU010000196.1 GCA_022823105.1 Dehalococcoidia bacterium | reverse complement strand
TGGCCATGGGATGCTTGGCGGCCGGGTCGGCGGCTGGAGATGAAGACGAATCCCCTGGAGCTACCGCACCGGACGATTTGATCGCTGCCGGGGAGCGGGCGACGGGTGCCGCCTGCGCGTCTGCGTGTCACGGTTGGGAAGTGTTCATGGAGTTTCCGCGCCAGACTTCCTTGCAGTGGGACTTTGTAATTACCGACATGGCAAGCCGGGGCGCGGATGCTACCGAGGATCAGTTGGAGCTCGTCCGGAGTTTCCTGAAGCGGGTTTGGGGATTGGTCTGGATCAACAGTGCCAGCGCGGACGAACTCACAGCCATCCTGGGCTTTTCGGTGGATGATGCAGCGGCGGTGATTGCCTGGCGCGCGGAGCACGGGCGATTTATTGACCTGGAGAGTTTAACGGCCGTACCCGGCATCGAGGCGGGCGCCATTGATGCGCGAGCCATCATGTTCGACTAGTGCTCTATCCAATTGATACGACATTATGAGGTTGATGCAGCACTAGGACCTGATGACACTGGATAACTCGGCTACACAGCGACGCACGGCGACGGCGATAAGGATTCTCCTGCCCTTGTTCTTCATGTCAGGAGCCACGTCGCTCGCCTACCAGGTGGTCTGGATGCGCGAGCTTCAGCTCGTATTCGGAACATCGACCTTCGCCGTTTCGACCCTGCTTGCTTCGTTCATGGCGGGCCTGGCGGCGGGCGGTTTTGCCATTTCCCGTTTCGCGGATCGTTTCCCACGTCCTCTGGCCGTCTACGGCATATTGGAACTGGGAATTGGAGCATATGCTCTGGTTTTCCCGCTTTTGCTGACAGCCACCTCGCCCCTCTACATTGCGGCGTGGCGCATTCTGGAGCCCGGTCCGGTGGCATTCGGGGCCATTCAATCGTGTCTGGCAGGCGCCCTGCTGCTATTGCCGACCGCCGCGATGGGGGCGACACTTCCGCTGCTTGCCCGCTTCACCACGTTCCGGCTCGGCGGCGCAGGCGACCGCATCGGTACCCTGTATGCCGTCAATACCCTGGGTGCTGTCGTGGGCATCTGGTATTGCGGATTCGTGCTGCTGCCGCAAATCGGACTCTACCGTACCAGTGTGTTTGCGGCTGCGGTCAACCTTGTGCTCGGTGCTACGGCGCTTGGTCTCGATCGGTGGGTATCGTGTAGAGTGCGGGCGATCAGGGACGATTTGCACGTAATGCAGGCGGGAACGCCGACAGTCATTTGCGTTTACCTGGCCATGGGCCTGGCCGGTTCTTCGGCCCTGATCTACGAAGTGAGTTGGACGCGCGTGCTGACGCTGATGTTGGGCAGTGCCACCTATACCTTCTCCATAATGCTCATCGCGTTTCTTGCCGGTATTGCCCTTGGTGGAAAACTCGGAGGGCCGCTTGCCGACAGGATTCTACGCGCAGGAGGGCGGCGACGGGTACTGTTCGGGTTCGCCGTGATTGAAATTGGCATCGCCGTGGTTGCCTGTTCCTCGATTTACTTCTATCCGGAGCTCCCGTTCTGGTTTGTTGGTCTGTTCGACTGGTTCGAAGCCGGGCAGCAGCCGGAAGCGGTTTGGTGGGTAGCGTTGACGTTAGCCGGGTTGGTCATGACGCCTCCCGCAATATTGATGGGCATGCACTTCCCGATTGCGGTGCGTGCGGTGGTGGACCAGGGAGGCATGCTTGGCCGTCCTGTGGGCATTGTCTACGGAGCCAATGCCATTGGTGGCGCGTTGGGTGCATTCCTTGCCGGCTTCGTCTTGTTGCCTGGCCTGGGCATGCGGGGCACAATTTTCGTGGCGGCTGCGGTAGGTCTGGTGGCAGCAGGCATCCTGATGTGGCATGCCGCAAGGCAATCGCACCGACGTTGGGGGATGCTGTTGCCGATTGCGGTGACCGGTTTCGGAATTGTTTTCGTGACCCGCCAACCTCCATGGAATCCGTTGTTGATGACTTCTGGGTTGTATCAATACGTTTCAAGTATCGACGACCATAGCCGGGAGGGAATCCTGCAGTTCACAGTGGACGCGTACCGGCTTCTCTTCTACGAAGAAGGGTTGTCGAGCGTGGTCACGGTGGCACAAAACGTCGTTACGCCGAATCGATGGATTGCAATTAACGGCAAGGTGGATGCTTCAACGACTGACGATATGCCCACGCAAGTTCTATTGTCCCTGCTTCCCATGCAGTTTGTTCAGCAGCCGGACGATGTCCTGGTAATAGGGTTGGCGTCGGGCGTCACGGCAGGAGCCGCATCCCTGCATCCGGAGGTCGATCGGCTTCAGATAGTGGAACTGGAGCCGGTGATCGGGCGCGCTGCTCGATATTTCGACGAGTGGAACCATTCCGTCCTGTCGGACCCGCGGGTTGAACTGATACACAATGACGGCCGCAACCATCTTCTGCTGGCCGAACCCGAAAGCTATGACCTGATTGTCAGCGAGCCATCGAACCCCTGGATCGCGGGCGCCGCGAACCTGTTTACGCGGGAATTTCTGGAAATTGGCCGATTCCGCCTGAAGCCCGGTGGTGTATGGGCGCAGTGGGTACCCATATACGGCATGGACACCCGCGACGTGCAGTCAATACTCGCAACTTTCGCTGACGTTTATCCCTACGCGCTAGTTTATGCGGCGATCGAATACAATGACCTGGTCCTGATCGGGTCGGATCGGCCACTGCACCTGTCGGCGGATTTGGCTCAACGCCTGCTGGACCGGCCCGCCCTTGCTGCAGAGTTGACCCGCGTTGGCGTCGATTCCGATCTTGAAATGATCTCGCTGTACCTGTTGGACCGTTCCGGAATCCTGGAGATGAGCCGCGGGGTGCCTCTTAATACCGACGACAACATGTTCATCGAGCTCTCGACC
>JAJDXU010000402.1 GCA_022823105.1 Dehalococcoidia bacterium | reverse complement strand
GACATCCGGCTACGGGGCGACGTCCCTGAGTACGAGGTCATCGTATTCAACCTGTTGCCCTGGGCCAGCCACGACCGCTACCGCGAATTCTTCCGCTGGGACCTGCCCGCCCCCGCGCGCTAGCCATGCCCTCAACCCGGTCCCGACCGATAACCGAATGGCTCTGCACCACCAAATATGGAAACACCGATACAAGACTGGGTGGAGTATAATGTTTGGCGATGTTGGCGAAATCGCCGTGGTTTGCGGCGATTATCGTATTCCATAGAGGTAGATCCCTGTTGTTGCAAGCGCGTGAACTCGCCCACCCGGTGCGGCTGGTGCGGGGCATGTTCTATGGGTGGTGGCTGGCGGTAATTGGCGCGGTGATCATGGTGATCGGAACGGTGCCACTGTTCCAGGCGCTTTCCCTGTGGATGCCGATACTGCAACAGAACTTCAACTGGACGACAACGCAACTGTCGTGGGCGTTCACGCTGACGCGGGTGGAGGGAACGGTGATGGGCCCCATCGCCGGCTGGGGCGTGGACAAGTTCGGCCCGCGCAAGATGGTGGTGATCGGGCTGCTGATCTTCGCCGCCGGATTCATCCTGTTCAGCCGCACGGCAAACCTGTGGATGTTCTACGTTTCGTTCGTGGTGGTGAGCCTGGGCGCGGGCCTGGGGTCGTGGCTGCCGGCCAACACCGCTTTGAACAATTGGTTCCGCGCCCGGCGTTCCACGGCGATGTCGATACCGATGCTGGGATTTGGGCTGGGCGGCGTGGTGATCGTCCCGCTGATGGCCTGGGCCATGGGCTGGGACGCGCGGACGGCGATGGAGATACCCGGCCGGCTGGGCTGGCAGAACACGGCGCTGGTGGTGGGCTGCGTCGGCCTGGTGGCGTCGCTGCCCCTGGCGATGCTGGTGAGGAACCGCCCCGAGGACTACGGCCAGCATCCGGACGGCATCGACCCTGACACCATCAAGGATGAAGGTCCGCGTAGATCATCCAACGGTGGCGCGGTGGCGCCGGATTATTCCTGGCAGGAGGCGATACAGACCCGCGCGTTCTGGCTGATCACGATGGGGCATGCGAGTTCGTCGATCATCATCATCAGCGTGATGACCTACCTGGGGCTGGTGATGGTGGAGAAGGGCCTCAGCCTGGTGGAAGTCGGCCTGGTCATCTCGGTGCAGACGGCGGTATCGACGGCGTTCATGGTGATCGGGGGCATGGTCGGGGACCGGATTCCCATACGGATCGCGATCTGGGGTTTTTCGTTCCTGCAGTCCATCGCCATCGGGGTGCTGCTGTTTGCGGAAACGCTGCCGCTGTTCTTCCTGTTCGGCATCCTGATGGGCATCGGGTTCGGCGGGCGGACGCCGCTGACCACGTCGATACGCGGCGTGTACTTCGGGCGGAGCAGCTTCGCGCGAATCACGGGGATTTCGATGATTCCCATGAACATCATGTTCATCGTGGTGGTGCCGTACATCGCGTGGATGCGGGACAGCATCACGGGCTCGTACACCATACCCTTTGCCACCATCGCCATTGTCAGCGCCGTCGGCTCGTTCATGTTCCTGGTGTTGGGGAACCCGCAGTTGTCGCCGTCGCAGCGCAGGCAGGCCGACGTGCGGCGGTTGGTGAGCCGGGGCGCGGGAGCGTCGGACTGACCGGGGTCAGTGGATTGACCGGGGGCTGCGGATTGACCGGGGTCAGTGGATTGACCGTGAGCTGCGGATTGACCGTGAGCTGCGGTTGATGGAGCCGGGCGCGAACGACAGCCGGCCAGGGATGATGCACCGGCTGTCGGATTTCCTGCGCAGCGATAGCGCCGGCGGGGTTTTCCATGGCTGGCGGCTGGTTGCCATCGGTATCATGGTCATCCTGGTCGGCCGGGAGATCGGCGATGGTTTGATTGAAACCGCGTGGGCAAGGCGGGCCTACGACGATGAGTACGGGCCACCCTGGAGCGTGGCGGTTGGCGTGGCTGGCGCGATTGCCTGGTGGGTATCCCTATGGATTGCAGGCTGGGGTGTGGACCGGCTGGGGCCGAGAAGGATGGCGCAGATCGGGTTGCCGCTGGTTGGGTTGGTCGCGCTGTTTGCGGCGATTCCCGTTCCGGGCGTGCTGCAAGTCGCAGTCACCGGCATGTTCGCGCTGGGGATGCTGGGGGTTTATCTCCCGGCCGTAGCAGCGCTGAACCACTGGTTTCGGGAACGGCTGGCGCTGGCGCTGGCGTTGATGCTGGCCGGAGTGTCTGTGGGCGGGTTCGTCGTCAAGCCGATCATGGCGGCACCGCTGGCGGTGGCGGACTGGCGGCTGCTGACGTTAGTGGCCGGCGCAACGATCCTGGCGGCGGCGTGGCCGTTGGTTCGGGCCATACGCGACCGCCCGGAGGACCGCGGGGAACATCCCGACGGGTTGGCTCCGGCGCCGAAGGCGAGCATCCCGAACCATACCTGGCGTGAGGCCATGCGATCGCGACAGTTCTGGACACTTGCCGCGGCTGGCGCTTGCGTGGCCGTCGCCTCGGGGATGTCGACCGTCTACGATTGGCAGATCATCTCCCAAGGCAGCGCTGCGATCCAGACGATCAATAGCTTCGGATTGTTTCAGGAGTTTGCGTCAACTGCCGGCATCCTGATTGGCGGTTTGGCAAGCTGTCGCTTCCCGGTCAGGTACGTGCTGGCCGGCGCCGCGGTGGTCCAAACGGCAGGGATGGCATTGCTGCTTTCCGGATATGGTCCGATCCTGTTGGAATCGGGAATTTTGCTGGGGATGGCGTCAGGTATGTCGGCCGCCCCGGGCATCGTTGCGGTGGGAATCTATTTTGGGCGACGCAGTTTTGGGATGATCACGGTGACGGCCTTTGTTATTGATTGGATCGCATCGTCGGCCGGGTTGCCCGCCGCCGGTTACCTCGGCTATCTTGGAGTTGCGGACGGGGTGTACACCGTGATTTTCGTAGCAGCCGCGATTGTCAGCCTGATCGGAGCCGGGTTGTATATCGCGCTGGGGCAGCCACGGTTGTCGCCGTCGCAGCGGGACGAGGACCCCGCTGTCAGTTGAATTGCGCCATCACCTCGTTGGCAAAAAGCGCCAGCGTCTCCGTCGGAGCAGGATTCGGGAAAACCACGAAGAAGTAGCGGATGCCGGATTCGACGTACGTGTTGATCCGTTCTGCCACCTGCTCGGGCGTGCCGGATAGGGTGTTGCACAGCCGCTCGGTCCGATACCGGCCAGCGGTTATGCCGGATTGTTCCGCCAGCCGAGCCACCACCGCGTCGTACTCCCTCTGGGTGGGGGCGATCACGCAGTCGGTGTTGTGAGTCCACTCTATTCGGGACGGGTCGCGGCCCGCCGCTTCGGCGGCGGCGTGGACGATGCTCTGGTAGCGTCGATGGTCATCCACGGTGTCGTTGTTGCCGATGTTGGCGATGTCTGCGATGCGCCCGATGGTCGGCAGGACGTAACGGGGGCCGTGGCCGCCGACGAGGACGGGCGGCGCGGGCTGCTGCACGGGTTTGGGTTGTACGGACGCGCCATCGACGGAGTAGTAGCGACCGTCATGAGACACGGTCGGCTCGGTCCACAGGCGACGGATGAGGTGCACCGACTCCTCAAGCATCTCGCAGCGTTGGCGTGTTGAGGGGAATGGCAACCCGCTGGCGCGGGTATCGCTGCCGCTGCCGCCCGCTCCTATGCCCAGGGTCATCCGGCCGTTGCTGATCACGTCGAGGGTCGCGGCCATCTTGGCGAGCAGCGCCGGATGGCGGTAGGGGTTGGCCAGCACCATGGGGACGGCGCGGATGCGCTGGGTCTGGGCCAGCAGCGCGGTCAGCGTCGTCCAGCACTCCAGGGCGTCGGTGTTGAGGAGGTCAAAGAGGCTGGCGGAGTAATAACCGAGGCGGTCGGCCTCCAGCCAGATGCGCCGCAGATCGTCGTACGAGTAGCGGTACTGGTTGACACGGACGTTGAATTTGACGGTTACTTGGGATGTCATAGTCGGTTAACCAAAGTAGGGGCGAATGATTATTCGCCCCTACGGGAGTCCGGGCATTGTTCGGCGGTTACTTGTTGCCGTTGCCGTTCCGTAAGTGCGGGATAACTTCCTTGCCGAACTTCTCGATGGAGGCCATGACCTTCTCGTGGGGGATGGTCTCGGTCTGCATGATCAGCATGACCTGGTCGACGCCGATGTCCTCGTACATCTGGCAGGTCTTGATGCAGGACTCGGGGTTGCCGGCGATGATTACGCCGCGGTCGGACAGGGTCTTACCGTCCAGTTGGGCGATGGCGGCGCGCGCGGCGCCGGGGCCGGCGTCCAGCGACAGGCCGACGTCCTGGGCCAACTGCTGGTGCTCCTCGTCGGATTGCCGCAGCCAGCGGCTGAAGTCGGCGGAAAGGTGTTCGGGAACACCGCCCCAGGCTTCCAGCAATTCCTCGTAGGCGCCGATGCGGCCGGCAATGTAGGGCTTGTCCGGCCCGAAGAAAGTCTTCATGGACTCGGCGGCCAGTTCCTTGGCGTAGTCGTCATCGTCATCGCAGAAGCCGTGGACATTGTTGCCCCAGAACTCGGTGATGAATTCGCCGACGGGCTCACAGTCCTTGAGGGCGTCGCGGTAGATTTGGACCTTCTCCTTGAGGACCTCCACGGCGTAGGACGCGGAGGACAGGACGCCGATGCCCTTCTGGGCGGCGAGACGGAAGCTGTCCTCGGAGGTGCAGGCCAGGTACATGCGGGGATGCGGCTGCTGGAACGGCTTGGGGAGGACGCGGCGCTTGGGCACGCTCCAGTGCTCTCCCTCGTACTCGTACTCGTCGGACGTCCAGATCTTGGGCAGCATGTTGATGGACTCGTTCCACAGGCTGCGGGTGTCGCGCGGGTCGATGCCGAGGCCGGTCTGTTCGTAGGCATTGGAGCGGCCGGTGCCTACCTCAATACGTCCGTCGGTGAGTTGGTCGAGCAGGGCCACGCGCTCCGCGACGCGAACGGGATGGTGATAGGGCAGGATGCAAACCCCGTAGCCGATGCGGATGTTCTTGGTGATGCGGCTGAGCGCGCCGAACATGGCGTCCTGGGACGGTGAGCCGGAAAAGCCGGTCAGGAAGTGGTGCTCCACGAACCAGAGGTTGTCGAATCCCACCTGGTCGGCCAGTTCGCACTGTTCCAGGGTTTCCTTGTAAAGGGCGTTCCAATCGATCTCAGTGCCCTGGAAGGGGCGCTGGCATTCGTAAAGCAAGCCGAATTGCATGGCTGATCTCCTCTCTTGGTAGTGGATTGCATTGCGCATTCGGCGCAGCGGCCGTTAACCATGCCAGGGAAACGACGCTTCCAGCCTGCGGCGCGGGTTGGCAGGATTATAGCGCAAACGGTCTGGATTGGGAAATTAGGGTCGGCATGGACGCACTGTGGTACAGTACCGTAATGCCAAATTATTATTGGTACGCTGACAGAAACGAATGATTAGAGCGGGAGCGTGGGATATCTTTTGAGCAGGTCTTGTATCACTTGGGGAACGGTGGATTGTTGGCTACGGTCTCCCACCCCAATCAAAGGCGAAACCCAGGACAGCAATAGTTTATCGTTCGTATCGGGAATTGTGCTTATGAGGTACCGTTTGTGATGGAGGGGAACACCATCATATTGAGGACAGCATATCCCAGCCGCAAAGCAACTCGCGATTATCTGCGATAGCTGCGGAGGCACAAGATGACCACTGCGGACAACGAAAACCGGGAACCTCCGTT
>JAJDXU010000057.1 GCA_022823105.1 Dehalococcoidia bacterium | reverse complement strand
AGCGCTTTGGACACCGCCTTCATCACCGGAGCCAGATGCTTTGATGCGTTCCGCAGGTCGACCGAAACGGGAGTCAAACCACCAGTGGCAGATGAGTCGCGTCGCCAGTTCGTGATCAGGTCTCCATATTCGCCTACCACGGCAGGGGGTTCCGTGTGGTCGCCGAATGTCAACGTATCGGATTCGCTAGTGTAACCGCGCTTTCCCAGCGGTAGCCACGCGCTGATGCCAATAACTTCCAGCGCAATCGCTTGCTGGCTCTTCTCATCCCGCAAGTCGATCATTACCCAACCGAGACCCTCAATTTCATGAGTTGCGCCACTGGGCTGGCCGTAGCTTACTCCTATTGCGTCGGATTCCGGATCGTAATGCAGTTTCAGGTTCAACTTCGCACCTCCGGGCTTCGGTAATTGCGTCGGAAGTATTCAAAGTCATCGTCATTCAGTTTATCCGTTGCTTTCCCGTCCAGAAACGCTGTAGCGATCCGTCGGTCATCCATGGAAACGCCTACCCTCATCAAACGTTCAGCGCCCCTGTGGTTAACCCAACCCAAATAGGCCATACTCCGTATTCCTTTTGCATCATACCTGACGCCTCGAATAACCCAGTTGTTCAGCACATCGGCCGACCGTTCCGCCGTTATTTCGCTGCGGATTAGCGCTTGGTCTCGCAAGTGAACGGTTATTTCCCTTTGCACCCCGCCGGCGGTCAGAATATCCGGCAATGCAGAGGCGTCATCCCTACTCAAACTCCGCCCGCAGTATCTGCGCGGCGTCCGTTATCACCTGCATCTTCTTCGCGGCCATCTCGTGGGTATTGACGTTGCGCTCGGCAAAGGTGCCGAACCCGCAGTCCGGGTTGAGGTAGATCTTGTCGGCGTCGAAATACTGCATGAGTTCCTTGACCCGCTCCACGATCTGCTCCGCCGGCTCGATGTCGTCGGTGCGCGGATTCACCACGCCCAGGCCGATCTCCTTCTCGTTGCTGTATTCCTTGAACACTTCCATCTCGCCGGCGCGCGGGGTGGCGCACTCCAGCACCAGTTGGTCAATGTTCATCTGCACCAGGTAGGGAAGCATGGGGCCATAGTTTCCGGTGAGCAGCACCTCCTCCTTTTTGCTCCAGTTGCCTCGACAGATGTGGACGCCCGTTTTGATGCCGTCGATGCCGTCCAGGGTCTCGTTCATTAGCCGGACGGCCATCTCCAGTTCGTCGGTGGGGTCGCGCCGGTTGGGCAGCGCGGCGCACATGAAGGTCTCGGTCGTCTCTTCGCCGAACACCACCTGGGAAAGGGTGGGCTCGTCCAATTGCACGAAGTCGCACCCGTGGTCGCGCAGGGCGATGATCTCCTCGCGCAGGATCTCGACCACGTCCCGGGCCAGGTCGTCGGGCGTGGGATATGCCTTGTCGGACAGTCCTTCGAACCAGGCGGAGCGCGTGAGCATGTACGGGCCGGGGATGGGTATCTTGATCTGCCGGTCGGTGTGTTCGCGCATGAAGGCCAACTCGTCCAACGCCAGCCCGTTTCGTTTGCCGATGCGGTCGATCACGATGGGGCTTTTGATGGCGAACGACGGCACGTCAAGCGCTCGGAGCACTTCTTCCATGCGGGCACGGTCGGTGGAGTAGTCCAGCAACTCCGACACCTTCATCAGCTGCATTCCGGTGAGTTTGTCCACCGCGAACGAGTAGAAATTGTCGCGGCGCTGCTCGCCGTCACTGATGATGTCGACGCCCGCTTCTTCCTGGGCCCGAATGCAGGCCAGGACCTCCCCATCGGCTACGGCGCTGAATTCGTCATACGTCATCTCTCCGGCTTCCTTGCTTCGCAAAGCGCGGATCAGCTCGGTGGATCGCGGCCAGCTTCCGACCACGGTTACGGGGAAAAGGGGCGTGTTAGGCATTCGTAGTTCTCCGGAATTTGTTTTTCCAAGGAATGTGTTTTTTCCAATAGTTGGGTAGCTTCAGCGAATCCCCGCCGCGGCCCGGCCGACGATTGCAGTCGGTAATCTACACCATAACCATCCGCCCGCACAAACGGGGTTATTCAACTGCTGCCTCAATCCGCTGCAATCGACAGCCCGTCGATAAATTCCAGGCCGGGCAGTTTTTCCAGCTCCTGTGGCGGCATCTTGAGTTTGCCCGACCGGCTGCCTGCGCCCAGGATGATGTAGTCCATCTCCAGCAAGCGGGCGTCCGCATAGATCGACATGCCTGCCGGCAACGCCAGGGCAGTTACTCCGCCGATCATCATCCCCGTAATCTCTCGGGTCTCCTCAGCCGACGCGAATGACGCCCGCGATACTCCCATCAATCCACGCACCCGCTTATTCACGTCCAGCCGGTCGCACGCCCGCACGATGCCGGCGCAATGGGCTGCCGGCCCGCGCTTGCTGGCCACAATGATGGTGTTGGCCGAATGGGGCAGGTCATAACCGTATTGCTCGCAGAAATCGGCGGTGTCCCCATATTGCGGGTCAATCTCGATCCATTCCCAATCGTCGATCCCCAACTCATCCAGTGCCGTCCGGACGCGCGCTTCGATCTGCTCCGGTGTTTCCATAGACATCTGATCACCGCCCTACGCAAACGTTACTGTGGCGTCCGAAAGCGAGACCAGTTCGTCCCGTTGATTCACCCCACGGATGCGCACCTGGGCTTTCCGCTGACCGTAGAGGTTTCCGCCGGCCCCGGTGATCTCACCGGAGAACGTAACCACGTCGCCGGCACGGAACGGCGTAATCGCCCGCATCAGCAGAGCCCCACCGTTGTACAGCGCCTCCGGAGGAAAGTTAAGCCCAAGGAATCGGTCCACGTAGGACATCGTCGCCGGCCCGGCGTTCACCGCGCCGCCAAAGATGTTCTGGCGCGCGAACTCCTCATCGGTGTGGATATTGCTCTCGCTGGGCTGGCCGGCCAGCCGGTGTGCGTTCTTGCGCAGGATGTTCTCCGTGGATTCACCCACCGCCAGCGTTCTCGGCAACGGCGTTCCTGCGCGAGCGGTTTCCCAGGTCAGGAACTGGGCCGGGTCGGGAATGGCGTTGGTGTCTGGAGCTAGGGCGGCTTCACCAGCCTGCTCCGGCACGGCCCGCTGCCCCGCCGAATACTCGAAAATGCACGTGTAATCGTAGCTCGCCACCACCGCGCCCGCCTCGTCGAAGGCCGAAACGCGGAAGGTGACGAACTTGCTGCCCCGGCGCTCGTACTTCTCGTGAACGCGCCGCGTGCCCGTCAGCGTTTCTCCCGCGTACACCGGCCGATACCAGCGGATTTCGCACTTGGCGAACGGTGTTTGCCGGCGCGCGGTAACCGAACGTTCCTGGGCAACGAATCCGTTTGCTTCCGCAATCTCATCTCGCAGCAGCGGAGCGTACGTCAGCGCCATCGTCGGCATCGCCATCTTGCGCGGCGCATCCGTGCCCGGGTCGGGCATGGTATAGCGCGGATCCGGATTTTGCGCGCAGGCGGCGTACTCGGCGATATCCTCGGCCGTGAGTCTGACCTGCGTTTCCGCGCCGGACTGTCTCACGCGCACCGCGTCGTAGGTCCAGAGTCGTTCGGCCGTGGTTGCATGTTGCTGGGTTCCGGGCGTCGTCGTCATTGTCGCTGCCTCCTGTGCGGTCGAACAATTATAACCGCATTGAGCGCCTCCGCAGTCCGATGCGTTGTTGTTGACGTAAGTTGCTGTGTCAACCGGTCGGACGTGTGGGACCGGGGACGCCGGTGGCGGCGCCTCCGACAGACCACCGTAGTGCGGTTGTTAATCAATTTATCTGGAATTATGATTGAGTTCGTAATACACTTGCGCCATTCCCCAGCCGCCGTTCGCGCCGCTCGGTTGTCCCGATATCGGTGTTGAAAAAACGGCGACCGTGGGCACGAGGATCGTAGAATCGTGCTGATCACGCCGCCGTCGGGGCCATGCCAGGCCAGGGGTCAGCAACAAAAACGACCTCGCCGCCACGGTTCTTGTTTTGAATAAAAAGTCGCGGGACACGGAAAACACCAACCAAAACTGAATGAATACCCAACCTGCCATCATTGGATTCACTTTGCATCACCAGGGATGCCGCCGGGGAGGAGCCAGTCGCCGTGGCGTATTCCGAAACCTCAACCGGTGCCACGCCGATTCCTCTAAATCTCTCAATCCATCGAACCAAAGCCAACCGCACGGACCAACCGCCATGCTGCCAGACTATGCAAACGCGCTGGTGACCATCGCCTTCGAAGAGTGGCGACAGGCCGGTTTCCCGAACGCGACCAAACTCGACATCAACATCAACGACCAGGATTGGGCGATCCTGTTCGCCGTCCTCGACCCCGACGCAAGGCCCCGCCGAGGGTGGCGCGCCCTGGTATTCCGTGGCGACGTGAACATAGGCAACCGTACTGAACCGCCTGTGCTGGAAACCAGGAACTACCTCTTCGTCTTCCCGGATCTGGCCGACCGACCGGAATAGAGCCGGACCATGTACCCAAGGCATCGCAACATGCCAGGAACCACGCAAATCGGCGTGATTGACGCTCTCGCCGGGGCCGTGATACAGTTTTCGTCGAAAGACTGTGATGGAGACGAGTAAGCGGGCCGAACGCGCTCAAGAGAGTCCGGTACGGTGGAAACGGACGCGCCGATCCCGCCCAAAATCCCTCCGGAGTCGCCGGCTGAAAACCGCTCCCGATACAGGCGGCCAATAAGCCCAGGCCGGGTTCGTTGCCCGTTAGAAGCGACGGGACATGATGGTGTCCTGCTAGAGTGGTCGTATGGTGCCCTACGGGCTCCCACGGCAAATAGGGTGGTACCGCGGGCTATGCCCGTCCCTATGGGGACGGGTTTTTCTGTGTCCTGCTCTACCGCCGGCACGAGCTGGCAGGCAGAACGAAAATCGACTACGGAGATCCGCCGTGAAGCTCAAAGGCTCTGAAATCATCTGCGAAAGTCTGCTCCGCGAAGGCGTGGAAGTGCTGTTCGGCCACCCGGGAGGTGCCATCCTTCCCTTCTACGACGCGTTGTGGGCCTACCCACAACTGCGGCACGTCTTGGTGAGGCACGAGCAGTCCGCCGCCCACGCCGCCGATGGATACGCCCGCGTGACCGGCAAACCCGGCGTGTGCGTCGCCACATCCGGACCCGGCGCCACCAACCTCATCACCGGCATCATGGGAGCCAAGGCCGACAGCATTCCCATGGTCGCCATCACGGGTCAGGTCGCGCGCGCCGCCATGGGCACCGAGGCGTTCCAGGAGTGCGACATCTGCAGCATCGCCTCCGTTTGCACCAAGCGCACCTACCTCGTCCTGTCCGCGGCCGATCTGGCCCGCACCATACAGGAGGCCTTCCGGGTAGCCCAGGAAGGAAGGCCCGGCCCGGTGCTGATCGATGTGCCGCGCGACGTTCAACTGGAAGAGGTCGAGCTCGAATTCCCGATGCCGCACGCGGCAACTGAGCCGTCCGCCCTGTCAGCCGACGTGCTGGACAACGTCCGCAAGGCGGCCACCCTGATCAATGAGGCCGAGCGCCCTGTGATCATCGCCGGCCACGGCATCGTCCACTCCGGCGCCTACGATGAACTGCGCCAACTGGCCGAGGCCACCGGAATCCCGGTCATTAACACCTTGCTTGGGTTGAGCGGTTTCCCGCGCAACCATCCCCAGAGCCTCGGGATGCTGGGGATGCACGGCATGTACTGGTGCAACATGGTTGTCGATCGCGCCGACGTGGTCATCGGCTTGGGTATGCGCTTCGATGACCGGGTCACCGGGCGCGTGTCTGGATTCGCACCCCACGCGCGCATCATCCATCTGGATATCGAAGCTAGCCAGATCGGGCGCATCGTCCCCGCGGAAGTTCCGCTGGTTGGGGACGCCAAGCCCATACTCCAGGCGCTGGTCCCGCTGGTGGAGTGGTCCGAACGACGGGCGTGGTTGGATGATATCGCCAGCCTCAAAGCAGAGCATCCCTCGCTGGCGATCCCGCCCACCGACGGTCTGGCCGCCCAGCAGGTGCTCACGGAACTCAACGAGGCCATCCAGCAGGATGACAATGCTTTGGTGGTTACCGGAGTGGGCCAACACCAGATGTGGGCGGCGCAGTACCTGTTCCTGAACCAGCCCAACTCGTTCGTAACGTCCGGAGGACTCGGGGTCATGGGTTTTGAAGTGCCGGCCGCGCTGGGAGCCCAGTTGGGCCGGCCGGGAGCGACAGTGTGGTCGGTGGCGGGCGACGGCGGGTTCCAGATGACGTTGCAGGAACTGGTCACCGCCGTCGAGGAAAAGCTGCCGATCAAGATCGCGCTGTTCAACAACGGCTACCTGGGCATGGTGCGCCAGTGGCAGGAGATGTTCTTTGACGGTCACATCAAGGAAGTCCCGATGCCTGGACCCGACTACGTGAAACTGGCCAACGCGTACAACATCCCCGCGTTGCGGGTAGAACACCAGGAGGACGTCGCCGACGCGCTTCGCCAGGCCCGGGAATACGATGGCCCGTTCCTCATCGAGTTTGTCCTGGCCAAGGAAGCCAACGTGTTCCCCATGGTGCCGCCCGGCGGCTCCCTGGCCGACACCATTGAAGATCCCCGTACTGCCCTCGTCTCCACCTAGCCCAGCGGCCGGCGTCGCGACTTGCCCCATTTACGGGTTAGTGATAGAAATATCCCCAGCGTTCCAACATCAATCTCCCCGTCAGAGGTGCTGTATGCCGCGCGTCACTATCCAGGAAGCCTCGCGTATCTTGAACGTCTCGCAAAGTGTGATCCGACAAAACGTTCGCGACGGCAAACTCCAAGCCTCCAAGGACGGGTCACGTTGGATGGTGGACATCCCCGAGAACGTCGACGACTATTCCGACGACTTCAAGGAGAACATCCACGCGCTGGCGCAGACGCTAACCCCGTGGTGGTACGATAACCCTCGCCGGGAAGGCGTCGTGCATTACCTGGAGAGCCTGGGCATCGAGGAGGTCGAGCCATTCTTCCTGTGCGGTGTCAAAGGAGACGATATTTGGCCGGCCACCGGCCACGAAAGCTGGCAGCGCTGCCCGGAGTGCGTCCTGGAGGTCCACGACCAGGGCCTGCCCATGGAAACCCGCGAATAACCCGCCCAATCCGCCGCAACTGCAGCCCACGAAAAACGGGGATGGTCGATCCGACCATCCCCGTCGATTTATGCGTTTCCGGGGCGATGGCTCAGTTCACCTGGTACACCCAGATCTGGTGCATCACATCCGGCTCGCCTTTGGGCAGCGGATGGAATGGCTCGGTTACCTGTACCAGGCTCCAGGCTCCGCTTTCCACCAGCGCATCCTGCTCTTCCTTGAATCCCAGCTCCACGTGGGTGTCGGGACGCATGCTGAACACGATATGCCCGCCGGATCGGGTGATCCGGCAAAGATCCACGAAAGAACTCGGCGGCGCGTGCCCGGGAGTGAATACGCCGATGCTGATCACGGCGTCGTAGGCGTCGGTGTCAAAGTCCAGCCGTCCGCCCAACGCCATCTGCCGGAAGTCGTTGTAGCAGCCCTTGGCCCGCGCTTCGTCGAGCATGCCTTCCGACAGGTCCATCGCGCAGATGTCGGCGTACCCGAGGCGTTGCAATTCCAGACCCACCAGCCCGGTGCCTGCTCCCGCGTCCAGGATCTTGGCGTCTTTGGCGACGTGGCCCGCCAGCGTCTCCGCTCCCATGCGTGGCGCAAGCCACACGAAGGTGTTGTTCAGGTCGTCGTCGTACTCCCGCGCCCACTCGTCGTACCGTTCGGCCAGTTCCTGGTTGTTGGTGGACGAATAGATCCATTGGACGCGATCTTCCGAGCTGATTTCTCCTGCTTCCGGCATCTTTGTGCTACTCCCTGGTTGGCTGGATGGTTCCGGTCCTACTGCTTGACGCACAGGTACTGCGCCCAACCCAGCTCATCGTTATTGATAGCCTCCACCGTCTTCATGTACGCGTCGGCGAGATAGTCAAACCGCTCCTGGTAGCCTTCCGGCCCCTCTGCGATTGACGCCAGCTTGGACAGATAGGTGTAACTCTGAGCCAGGTGCTCCGACAAGTCTCGCGCCTGCAGCACTTTGAATCCGACCTTCCGGAGGGTGTCCATGTACGAATAGAAACTGAAATCGGTATCGAACAGCAGGCGTTCATACACGAACTTCTGCGCCGACTCGCTGATGTCAGTCCTCGGCTTGGTGAGATCATCGAAGATCATCATGCCGCTGGACTGCAGTACGCGATACGCCTCTTCCAGCACCTTCACCTTGTCGGGCACGTGGTAGATGGTCGCCTGGCTCCAGAAATGGGTGAAGGATCCTTCCGGGAACGGCAGGTCGGTGGCCGAGGCTTTTTCGAACGCCAGGCGGTCGGCGAGTTCGGGCACGCCCTTCAGCGACTCCACCGCGTTGGCCACGCGAACCCCGCTCAGATCGACTCCCGTAACGTGGGCGCCGCTGTTGCGGGCAAGCCAGACGGCCGCGTTGCCGTTCCCACAGCCCACATCCAGCACCTTGGACGTCGCATCTATGCCGCCGTATTCCACCATCAGTTCGTTCAGCCGGATCCCTGCGGCCAGGAATTGCTCCCGGATGCTGGCTCCGCCCGTGCTTTTGTCGAATACGCCCCAATGAACGCTGCCGTCGGCGTCCCACACGGAACGGTAGATGACGTCCTCTGCGTCGTAGT
>JAJDXU010000175.1 GCA_022823105.1 Dehalococcoidia bacterium | reverse complement strand
GGTCGAGGCCGACCAGGACCCAAGCTTCCAGTTCTTCCCAAGCGTTTTCAGCAAAGAAACGCACCGTATCGCCGAATCCGGCTTGTATCTCGGCCTCAATAGCGTCAAGCCTTTGTTTCCGTCCAGTCACACCGTCGCGGTCAACGCAAAGGATGTATAAGTCGTACATTCCCGGCCGTCTTTGAAGGATTCTCGTCAAATTCTCGGTCTTGAGAGCCTCACCAACGCCGCCGAGCAAAGGGTTCTGGCAGACTTCAACCTGTATGACCGGCACGCCCAAACTCCGGAAAACCCGGGTGAACAACGGCTTAAGGATGTATTGGTCTTTGCGGAAATCTTCCGGGATGATGAGTACGTTCATTCTTCCTCTTCCATCCCCCAGTCATCTTCGTCGTCATCCTCCAGATGGTCGGTGTCGTAATCCCCTTCGGATGCTTTCATCGCATCTTCCAGCCAGCCTTCAGTTAGGAAACCTTCCAGCCCGTAGGACTTTCTCAACTCCCGCAAGTTGTACAAATCCGCTATCGGACGAATCACGCTATCCGCCCAGTATTGGTCCCGATAAACCACGGATGTGTGCTCAAACGTGCTGTCGTTCATCCACGCCAGCAGCGCCGGATTGTGCGTTGTCGTGATTACCTGGATATTCCCCTTGGCGGTTTGCTTTTCAATGAGGTCCAGCAGCAGCCATAGGCGGTTGGGATGTATGCCGCTGTCGATTTCCTCAAAGAAATACATCCCGCCGGCATCCTCATTCAGCAGCGCGGCCAGTATCCCCAGGAATCGTAGTGTCCCATCGGACGCGCTGTAAGCCGACACCTTGCGTCCGTTACGCTCAACGATCCGCAAATGCACCCGCCCGCTGGGATCCCGCGGAAACTCAAAACCCTGCACGTCCATGGGGGTGAGCTCTTCAAACCACGAAAGCAGAGTTTGCTTGCGGTCAGCGTCGGCGCATATCGATTCCAGCACGGTGGGTAGGTTCTGGCCATGGTCCCCCAGCGTGTCGGCGCCGGGGATGGACGGTTCGCGCATCTGCGCCGGCGAGAACTCCAAAAAGCGCATGCTTTCCAGGTTGGAACGAAGGTGCAGCCGCACGTCATCTTGCGGCGACTCATCGCCAGGGTTCGGTGTCAGATAGGGTCGTGGCGATTCAGAGATAGAGCGCCGTTGACTTGCCAGATTCATCGCGCCGGCGACCGGCCGCCCGTCAACGGATACTCCGTCGGACAGCCAGCGAAATCCGTCCGGATCGTCCGGGTTGAATCCAACCTTTGCGGAATACACCGCCTTCTCGTTGTCCAGGCGCAACCCGACATGCACGGCGAAGGCGTCCACATCGGGGAGACGATCTTGCCGGAATCGCACAATCTCGTTGGGCGCGCCACGGATACGCTCCCATTCCAACTGCCCGCCGACGCCTACCTTCCCGCCCATAACCTCCGCCAGCGTGTACCCCCGCCCTATCCAGTGCAGGAACCGAAACGCGTCGCGGATGTTGCTCTTGCCGCTGGCATTCGCCCCCACGATCACCGTGAACGGGCCAAGCTTCAGCGTCTCGTCGGCGAAGTTCTTGAAGTTGACCAGGCGGAGGGATGTCAGCACGATGACCCCGCAAGCGGTGGGCGCGTCAAACGCAATGTGAAGTCACTATAGCAGAGCGATTTAACGCGCCGACACGCAGGTAGGGGCAGGTCTCAGACCTGCCCCTGCGGATCAACCCATGCCCGAGCCGCTCAGTCGGATGAGGCGGTTTCCGGTTCCAGTGGGCCGTCGTCGCCGACCGCCGGCGACTCCTCGTCGCGTCTCCAAATCAACTCCCGCACCCGTCTGTAAAGGTTCGGTATCGACTCCTCCAACAGCATGTACACCACCGGCACCGCCACCAGCGTCAGGAACGTCGAGCTGATCAGGCCGCCAATCACCACCGTGGCCAGCTCCGCGCCCACCAACCCTGCGGACTGGCTCAGCGACAGCGGGATCAGCGCCAGGATCGTCGTGAACGCGGTCATCAGGATGGGCCGCAGGCGTGTCCGGCTCGCCGACATCACGGCTTCGTACGGCGGCAAGCCCCGTTGCCGCAACTGCTGCACGAATGTAAGCAGCACGATGGCGTTCGTCACCACGATTCCCACCAGCAGCAGGAACCCCATCAGCGCCGGCAGACTCAGCGACCGGTCGGTGATCACCAGCCCGATCAGCGCGCCCACCACCGCCAGCGGCATGCTCAAAACGATGATGAACGGAATCTTCAGCGATCCCAGCGTCGCCACCATCACCAGGTACACCAGCGACACCCCGATGGCCATGGCCACATAGACGTTGTTGAACTCCTCCCGGATGTCGCTGAACGTCCCGCCCGAGCGCACGCTGATCCCCGGCGGCAGCGGCGTCTCCGCCACGATTGCGTCAACGCGTTCGCCGATGGCCCCGGCGTCCCTCCCGGCCAGGCTCCCGGACACCGTTGCCGAGCGATTGCCGTTGTAGTGCGTCACCACGTTCGGCCCCACGGTGTACCCGGCGTCCGATATGACGCCCAGCGCAACCGGCCCCGAGCTGCTGGAGATGGGCAGCAGCGGGATGTCCTCGGGGTCGTCAACCGCCTCCGGCTCGCCGCGCACCACCACGTCCAGCGTCTCCTCACCCAGGTTTATTTCCGTTACCTCGTTGCCCTGCAGCCAGGTGCGGATCTGGTTGGCAACGCTCATGGACGTCAGGCCATAGCGTCCAGCCTCGGCCGGGTCAATGTTGATGGTGAATTCCTCGGCTCCGTCCACGATGTTCGTGCTCGCGTTGCGGACGCCTGGGTCCTGCTCAATCGCGACCTCCAGGGTGCTGGCGGCGGCGCGCACGTCCTCGTAGTTGGGCCCGGTCAGCGTGAGCCGCACGCCGCCGCCGCGCCCGGGCCCGCCGGAATCGGCAAACACCCGCGCCGTCACGCCCCGGCTCTCGGGCAGCGCGCTCCGGATCTGCTCGTCCAGGTCCGCCGGCGCATCCTCGGGCAGCACCACCGTGAAACCCGCCCGGTCGAACGACGCGTCCGTGCTGCCCGGTCCGAAGTTCCGGCTGCCGGAACCCAGCGTCACCTGGTAGCTCTCCACCGCGCCGCGGTCCACGAATCCGTCCAGCACGCCCTCGACGGCGCGCACCTCCTGGAACAGCCTCCCGGTGGACGGGTTGCTGCTCAGGCTCAGGTCAATGCGAATGCCGTCCGTGCGACCCTGCGAGAAAAGCTCGATGGGCAGCAGGCGAATCAGCAACAGGCTGGCCAGCACCACCGCCACGCTGGCCAGCGCGGTCAGCAGGCGGAACCGCAGCGCCAGCCGCAGCACCGGCGTATACAGCCTCTGCAGTATCGTGTCCTGCTCGCTGACGGCAGGGCGGTTGTCCATGTCGCCCCGCCGCAGGAACCACGACGCCAGCACCGGCACCGCCGTCAGCGCCACCAGTGTCGACGCCACCAGCGACACGCACACGGTCTGGGCGAAGGGCAGGAAGAACTGGCCCACCACGCCCGGCAGGAACCCCAGCGGAATGAACACCGCCACGGTGGTCAGCGTAGACGCCACGATGGCCGGACTCACCTCCTGCGTGGCCTCGACCACCGCGACTGCCCGGGTGCTTCCGCCCTGTATGTGCCGGTAGATGTTCTCCAGCACCACGATGCTGTCGTCCACAATCCGCCCCACGGCGATGGCCAGGCCGGCCAGGCTCATGAAGTTCATTGTCCAGTCGAAAATCGCCATCACCAGCAGCGTAACCATCACGCTGAGCGGAATGGACGCGGCGATTATCACGGTGGGCCGGAACGTGTTGAAAACGCCGGAGAAAATCGTGGGCCTGATCTGCAGCAGGAACACGAACACCGCGATGATGGCGAAGGCGAACCCCTGGACGCCCTGGGACATCACCTTGCCCAGTTCCTCCTCCAGCCGGGGCGCCTGGCTGTCCATCACCGCAATGCCCAGGTCCGGCGGCAGTTCGCTTTCCAGTTCCAGCAGCAGTTCGTCGATCTCGTGGGTGATGTCGATGGTGTTGCCGTCCGGCGTTTTCAGCACGTTCAGGCTGACGCTGGGCTGCCCGTTGGTGCGCGATACGGTCCGCGCTTCCGGCGTTGCCACCCGCACGTCGGCCACGTCCACCAGTCTGATCGGCGTCGCGTTGTTATCGCTGCTGCGACTCGCCGCCGGCCCGCCGTCCGCGCGCGCGAACCCCACGGGCAGGTTGCGAATGGTCTCCAGGTTGGCGTACCCGTGGAACGCCCGCACCGTTACGGTTCCGTCCTGCGCCGTCATGCTGCCGGCCGTCAGGTCCACCGAGTTGCTCTGCAGGGCTCCGATGACGTTCTGCATCGTCAGGCCGTAGGTTTCCAGCAGGACGGGGTCAACGGTCACGAATACCTGCTCCGACACCCCTCCCTCGATGTCCACGTCGAACACTCCGGGAATGGCCTGTATGGGCGGCGCGATCTGGCGCTCCACGATCCTCAGCAGGTCGGGAATATCCCGCTGCCCCGATATGCTCAACTCCATCACGGGCCGCTGGTTCGGCGACAGCGCGAACACCCGGGGATCCCCGGCAGCGTCCGGCAGTCTAAGGGCGGTGACCCTGTGGAGAATTTCCGCCTCCGCCTCCTCCAGGTCCGCGTTGTTCTCGAAACTCGCCCGCACCGTCGACCGGCTCCCCCGCGAGGTCGATGTGACCTCCTTCAGCCCTTCCATCCCGATGATCACGTCCTCGATGGGCTTGGTCACCTCCTGCGAAACCTGGTACGGAGTGCCCTGCTGGAACGAGGTCGAAATGTTAATCACGCCCAGGGAGATTTCAGGGAATAGCTCCTGTTGCAGCTGCTGGTAGGCATACACCCCGCCAACCAGGATGAGCACCAGCGCCATGATGGTTACGGTGCGACTGCGCAGCGCCAGTCTGGTCAGAATGATCATAATGTGCCCTCGCTGCCAATCATCGGATAGGTTCGGGTGGTTATCGTAGCGGCGTTAAAACCATGCAGTTACGGCAACAGCATACAACGTGCCCGGCAATTTTGCCCCGCCCGCGGCCATGATGCCCGCCGGATGTTAAGTTTTTGTTCATGACGATGGCCGCGCCGGCCTTGTCCCCGAGTTCCACGCGGCGATTCATCGTTAGCCATGTCGATTGGCGCGGTGAATGGCCCCGTGCTACCATGATGTACGTATGAAGGACGGCATTATGAATCAGCAGCAGATCCGTAATTTCTGCATCATCGCCCACATCGACCACGGCAAATCCACCCTGGCGGACCGCCTGCTGGAGATCACCGGTACCGTGCGCCCCCAGGACATGAAGGCCCAGTTCCTCGACCAGATGGAACTGGAACGCGAGCGCGGCATCACCATCAAGGGCAAGGCCGTGACCATGTCCCACGGCGTCAGGGATGGAGACCGCGCCGGCCAGTACCAGCTCAACCTGATCGACACGCCCGGCCACGTGGATTTCTCCTACGAAGTCTCCCGGGCCCTGGCCGCCTGCGAGGGCGCGCTGCTGGTGGTGGATGCCACCCAGGGCGTCGAGGCCCAGACCATCGCCAACACCCTGCTCGCGCTGGAATACGACCTGGAGATGATCCCCGTCATCAACAAGGTCGATCTGCCCTCCGCCGAGCCCGAGCGCGTGGCTGCGGAGATGGAGCAGATCTTCGGTTTCCGCCGCGACGAGGTCATGTTTGTCTCCGCCAAGTCCGGCCTCGGCTGCACCGAACTGCTGGACGCCATCGTGGAGCGCGTGCCCCCGCCGGCCGGCGGCGAGGACGACCCCTTCCGCGCCCTCGTGTTCGACTCCACCTACGATACCTATAAGGGCATCATCGCGTACGTGCGCGTCGCCGACGGCCAGATCTCCGCCAGCGACCGCCTGCGCGTCATGTCCTCCGGCCGGTGGGTCGAGATCATGGAGGTCGGCATTTTCGCCCCCGAACCCACCGCCGTCGACACCCTCCACGCCGGCCAGGTCGGCTACGTCGCCACCGGGTTCAAGGACGTGCAGGAGTGCGCGGTGGGCGACACCCTGACCAACAACGCCCATCCCGCCGAGGAACCCCTGCCCGGCTACGTCGAGCTGAAGTCCATGGTCTTCGCCGGCCTCTATCCCGCCGACGGCGAGGACTACACCCGCCTGCGCGCGGCCCTGGACAAGCTCAAGCTCAACGACGCATCCCTCACCATCGAGCCGGAGAACAGCGGCGCGCTGGGCTTCGGGTTCCGCTGCGGATTCCTGGGCCTGGTCCACCTCGAAATCGTGCAGGAGCGCCTCGAGCGCGAGTACGACCTCGACCTCATCGTTACCGCCCCCAGCGTTGCCTACGAGGTGCTCCTCACCAACGGCGAAGTGATCCGCGTGGACAACCCGTCCCTGCTGCCCCAGCCCAACACCATCTCCGAGGTGCGTGAGCCCATCCTGGGCGTCACCATCGTCGCGCCCAGCCGCTCCGTCGGCGCCGTCATGGAACTCATGCACGCCCGCCGCTCCGAGTTCCGCCGCATGGAGTACATCCAGGGTATCGGCGGCAGCCAGTCCGATGGCGGGGCCGACAGCGAGCAGACCCGCGTGGTCATGGAATACACCATGCCCCTGGCCGAGATGCTGGCCGACTTCTACAACCAGCTGAAGTCCCGCACCCAGGGCTACGCCTCGCTGGACTACACCTTCGAGGGCTATCGCGCCGCGCCGCTGGTCCGCATCGACATCCTGGTCAACCAGACCCCCGTCGAAGCCCTCAGC
>JAJDXU010000062.1 GCA_022823105.1 Dehalococcoidia bacterium | reverse complement strand
ATCCGCGAAGGCGGCCGCACCGTCGGCGCCGGCGTCTTCACCAAATTGCTGGAGTGACCCCATGGCCCGTAAGTCCACCGACGCCCGGCAGATCATCACGCTGCAATGCACCGACTGCCGCGAGCGCAACTACTCCACCGTCAAGAACCGGCGCAGCCACACCAGTCGCATGGAACTGCGTAAGTACTGCAGCCGCTGCCGCAACCACATCGTTCATCGCGAAGTGAGGTAAGCAGCCTTGGCTCGCGCATCCGCCAGACGACCCACCCCGATCTCTCCCCGCTCCGTGGGGAGGGTCGGGCCTATCGGGTTCCTGCGGGAAACCGTCTCCGAACTGCGCAAGTCGGTCTGGCCCACCAAGGAGGAGACGGCGCGGCTCACCGTGATCGTGCTTGTCCTGGCCGTCGCGATGGGCTTCTTCCTGGGTTTGCTGGACCGGGTGTTCGCCGAACTCTTCACCCGGGTGATACTCAACCCAAACCTCTTCTAGCGCGGTTGCTCAATACCGGCCATCGCCGCGGATCGGTTTCTCGGATCGGTTTCTTGGCAAACGCCGGCGCTCTCTGGGCGCCGGGACGAATGATCCATTCTGCGCCGGTGAACCCGACTTTTCCTTATCAACTCGACCAAATCACGGGCCCGTTATGACCACAATGCAACCCCCTGCTGACCTCCGTTGGTATATCGTTCACACCTATACCGGACAGGAGGACATGGTCAAGCGCAACCTGGACCTGCGCCGGCACAGCTTCGGCATGCTGGACCGCATCACCCGGGTCGAAGTCCCCGCCGAGGACGAGATCATCCGCAACAAGGGCGAGCGCACCTCCCAGCGTCGCAAGCTCTTCCCCGGCTACATCCTCGTACAGATGGTCATGGATGACGAGGCCTGGTTCCTGGTGCGCAACACCACCGGAGTGACCGGGTTCATCTCCGCCGAGGAAGAAGGCGGCGACCGTCCCCGGCCTGTGCCCCTCGACGATCGCGAGGTCGATGAAATCCTCGACCGGGTCGCCTCCGGCGAACCTCGCGCCGTCATCGGAATGAACCAGGGCGACACCGTCCGTATCTCCGAGGGCCCCTTCGCCGATATGCTCGGCCGGGTGGAAGAAGTGGACGAACACCGCGGGCAGGTCAAGGTGCTCATCTCCGTGTTCGGCAGAGAAACCCCCGTTGAACTCGACTTCATGCAGGTGGAAAAGGTCTGATCCGCCTGTATTCTACTTTGGCTCCCGACCGTCGTTGGGAATCGTGACATTGGAGGCCTTCAGTGGCTAAGAAAGTAATGGCAGTGATCAAACTGCAACTCGAAGCGGGCAAGGCCACGCCCGCCCCGCCGGTCGGCCCCGCGTTGGGCCAGCACGGCGTCAACATCATGGCCTTCGTCAAGGAATACAACGAACGCACCGGCAGCCAGTCCGGCACCATCGTCCCGGTACACCTTACGGTGTACCAGGACCGCTCCTTCACCTTCGTTACCCGAACTCCCCCGGCGTCGGACCTGCTCCGCCGCGCCGCCGGCATCGAAAAGGGCCAGGGGGATGCCCGGGCCCCCATCGGCGTCACCATCGAGAGCGAAGTTCTGCGCGGCATCGCCGAAGAAAAAATGAAGGACCTCAACGCCAACTCCGTAGAGCAGGCCATGAACATCATCGCCGGCACCGCCCGCAGCATGGGCATCACCGTCGAAGACGACTGACCACGACGCTCAAACCGCCAAGGGAGACCAGCGCCATGCCCAAACACAGCCGCCGTTACAACGCCGTCGCCGAACGAGTGCCGGAAGACTCCGTTTACCAGCCCCGCGAGGCCATCGACCTGGTCAAGGAACTTTCTACAGCAAAGTTCGACGAAACCATGGAGGTCCACCTGCGCACCAACGCCGACGTGCGCCACGCCGAGCAGCAGGTCCGCGGCGTCACCGTGCTCCCCCACGGCCTCGGCAAGGAAACGCGCGTCCTCGTGTTCGCCACCGGCGAAGCCGTTGACATCGCCCGGCAGGCCGGCGCCGACTACGTGGGCGACGACGACCTCATCGCCCAGATCGAGGGCGGCTGGCTTGAGTTCGACGTGGGACTCGCGATCCCCGAAGTGATGTCCAAGATCGGCCGCCTGGGTCGCATCCTGGGCCGCCGCGGCCTCATGCCCAACCCCCGCACCGGAACCCTGGTGCCCGCCCGCGACCTGCCCCGCGTCATCCAGGAGTCCAAGGCCGGACGCCTCGAGTTCCGCACCGACCGCACCGCCATCATCCACGGCCAGTTCGGCAAGTCCTCATTCGAGACCGACGCCCTCATGGACAACCTCACCGTGTTCATGGACTCCGTCATGCGTGAACGCCCCGACGCGGTCAAGGGCGCATTCATCAAGTCCGCCTACGTCACGTCCTCCATGGGCCCCGGAATCTCGGTCGACGTCGCCACCCTCCAGGCCATGAAACCCGAGTAACCTCGCCTTGCGTTCCTTGAACGCCGGTGATAGGCTATTTGAAAATCTGAATACCCGATCAACGCTTGAGACAGCGGGTCCCGCTTGGGAATAATGGCAAAACGCCGCCCGCCGAGGCGATGCTCCGGCAAACTGCCGAAGCCAACGGATCAGTGATGCGTCCGCAACAGGACGCTATTGCCCCGCGCCCACGTCTCATGGCGCGGGGTTTTTGCTTGGCAACCCTGCCGCAAACCCCGACCAATCTGAACACAGGAGGGAAAACATTGCCAACCCAGGCTAAAGTCGACCGGGTGGCCGAACTGCAGGAGAAGCTGGAGAACTCCTCCATCATCATCTCCACCGGCTATTCCGGCATCGGCGTCAATCGGATGGTGAACCTGCGTCGCCGGCTCCGTGAAGGCGGCATCGAGTTCATCGTCATCAAGAACAACCTGCTCAGTCTCGCCGCCGATGGCGCAGACGTTCCGCAGCTCAAAGACGTTATCACCGGGCAGACCGCCATCGCCCTGGGGTACGATGACGCCGCCGCCGCCGCCAAAACGGTTTCCGATGCGGCCAACGCGGACGGCACACTCCAGATCCACGGGGCCGTGGTCAGCGGCGGGCCGGCAATGCCGCCGGCGGAAGTCACCCGCCTGGCCACCCTGCCGCCGCACCCGGTGCTGATGGCTCAGTTGCTGGGCAACATGCAGGCCCCGCTCTACGGCCTGGCCAGCGTCCTCAACGCCACCATCAGCAGCCTCGCCTACGTGTTGCAGGCCCGCATCGACCAGTTGCAGCCCGCCGAGGCTGCCGAGTAGCAGCCCATCATCCAATCAACCGGCATCAGCAAAAACAGGAGGCAACAATCATGGCAGTGAATCAGGAAGTATTGGAAGCCATCAAGGGCATGAGCGTCATGGACCTGGCCGATCTGGTCAAGGCCATTGAGGAAGAGTTCGGCGTTTCCGCCGCCGCCCCCGTGGCCGTCGCCGCTGCGCCCGCCGCTGGCGTGGTGACCGACGACGCTCCGTCCGCGGCTGCCGAAGACCAGACCGAATTCACCATCACCCTGGCCGACTTCGGCGCCAACAAGATCAACGTCATCAAGGCCGTCCGCGAAGTCACCGACCTCGGCCTGCGCGAGGCCAAGGAACTCGTCGAGTCCGCGCCCACCCGGGTCAAGGAAGGCGTCAACAAGGAAGAGGCCGACAGCATCAAGGGCAAGCTGGAGGAAGCCGGCGCCACCGTTCAGGTTGCGTAGCCGCCCGCTGACATCGGCGCGTTTGACCGTAGGGGCGAATCATCATTCGCCCCTACAAACATTTCCGCGTCGCGCGATACTGTGGTGTACAATGCCGCCACGCTAAACCGGAGGCTCTCCGCTCATGGATCTGGAACTCAACGGCAAATCGGCTATCGTCACGGGCGGCAGCCGCGGCATCGGCAAGGCCGTGGCCCGCGTCCTCGCATCCGACGGTTGCCGCGTGGTTATCACCGGACGCTACTCCGACACCCTCTCCGCCGCCGCCGAGGAAGTCGCCGCTGACACCGGAGGCTCCGTCACCCCTATCGTCGCCGACATGACCAGCGCCGAGCAGGTCAACGCGATGGTCGCCGCCGCCGCCGATGCCCTCGGCGGAAGCATCGACATCCTCGTCAACAACGCCGCCGCCCCCGGCGGCCTGGCTCGCGGTTCGCTGAACGACATCCGCGACGAGGACGTGATGCTCGACCTGGACACCAAGGTCATGGGCTACCTCCGCTGCGCCCGCGCCGTCGCTCCCTACATGCAGCAGCAGGGCTGGGGCCGCATCGTCAACGTCGGCGGACTCTCCGCCCGGCGCGGCGCCGGCAACCTCAGCGCCGGCGTCCGCAACTCCGGCCTCTCCAACCTCACCAAGTACCTGGCCGAGGAGCTTGGCGGCTCCGGCGTCTGCGTTAACCTGGTGCATCCCGGCACCACCCGCACCGAGCGCAGCGGCCCCATGTACGCCGAACAGGCCCAGCGCGAAGGCGTCACCGTCGAGGAAATCGAGCGCCGCGTCGCCGCCGGCAACTCCACCCGCCGCATCGTGGACGCCGAGGAACTGGCGTGGGTGGTCGCGTTCTTCGCCTCGCCCCGCAGCATCGCCATCAGCGGCGAGACCATCGCCGCCGGCGGCGGCGCCGGCACCAACGTCTACCACTAACTTAAGCTGATACCGTTTTTGTTCTATCCGTAGGGGCGAATAATTATTCGCCCCTACACCAAAAGGAGTACCGACCATGATCAAAGTAACCGTGTTCTACGGCAACGAAGAAGGCAAGTCCTTCGACATGGACTACTACGTCAACACCCACATGCCCCGGGTGCAGGAGCGCCTCACCCCGTTCGGCATGCGCTACTACAACGTGGAGCAGGGCATCTCCGACACCGACCCCAACGCGCCGCCCATTTACGTAGCCATCGGCTACCTGCTCTTCAACGACGTTGACGGCGTCCATGAGGGCTTCAAGACCCACGGCCGCGAACTGATTGGCGACGTGAAGAACTTCACCGACATCGAGCCCAAGTTCCTGATCAGCGAACTCGTCGCCTGACAGCGCGTCGGCGACTCCATGCTCAGGGTAGCCCGATCGTCCAAACCTTGAACGAACGCGCCGTCCGCGCACATTGAGAATTCCTGCACCGCCGGCAACCGCATCCTCCGGCATGACAACGACGGGCAGTTGCCAGATTTCTCCTCCGGCCGGGTTCGGCGACGGATTGAAGAACTGCATGGGGGATGGTGAAACCGTCGGAGCGACCGATGGAAACGTTTCACTGCTCTTATTTGGGCGACCCGGTGAAACTCAACGATGAACGCGGGCGACACATCGCAGAAAAGCATCCCCAACTGCTTCCGAACCGACCTGACTACATTGCCGCTACGCTGGCAGACCCTGACCTGATCTTGCGCAAAACGGCCGGCGACGACACCATTCTGTTCTACCGCTGGTTCTACGACTTGGATAAGTACGCCATGGTGGCGGTGGTTAATCATCCTGGCCGCAATTGGATAATCACTGCGTTCGTTACCCGGAGGTTGCAGAGAGGAGAAACCATATGGCAACGACGTTGAGATTCGAGCACGATGTGGCCGGCAACATCATGTACATCGAAAAATGCCCACCTTATCCGGGGCAGGATGAAGACGACATTGAGGACGGTGTAATCGCCCGGCTCCATCCTGATACAGACGAAGTGGAAAGCGTGATGATACTGTTCTACTCGTCCCGTATTCTGGCCCGCGAACCGCTCCGGTTGAACATCCCCGTCGCGGAAGGCGCGATCAACGGCCACCAGGCAGCGGCGGAATTCGACTGTTTGGTCCAACCAAGATCGAATTGGCTGACTTTCCCGGCAGACGCCGAAATCGTCAAGCGGTACATTCCCGGCTGGAACGAGGCGACGGAAGCATCGCTAACCTGAACTCTGGCATTGGTCAAACGGCGGCTGCCCGACTTCTCCTCGGGCCGTATCCACTACGGTGTCGTGCAACCACGCTGCTCGCTGGTACAATCCCAGTATCGCCCATGGCGTGGCGTATAATGAGCCCCGTCGCCTGGCGCCGCGAAATCTCTCTCTAGCCGCGCCCACTCTTGCCCCGGAGCGGACTGATGACTACGCCCGCAACCGCTAAATCCCCACTTGGCCGCCCACCGGAGCCCGATGACGGCGTTGATTACCCTTACGCGCCTGACGTGCTGCCGCCAAAGTCGATGTTCCACTTTGTTCCCCAAGCCTACATGCAGGGCGCACTGGAAACCTGGCTGGATGACCCCACAACCCTGGTCGCCAGCCAGATGTTCATCTACTACGAGCCGGGCAATCCCCGGGTCAGCGTGGCCCCGGACGTGTACATAATCCCCAACGTGGGCAGCGCGATGCGCCGTTCCTACTTTTTGTGGCTGGAGCACGAAGTCCCGACCTTTGCCATGGAGATAGCGTCAAGCAGCACTTACAGGAACGATGGCGGGTTCAAGTACCGACTGTACGAAAGCTGGGGAGTGCAGGAATACTGGCGCTACGACCCTGAAGGCGGGCTCTTTACGCCGCTGCTGCAGGGGTATCAGCTGGTGGACGGACGGTATCAACCCATCGCGGTCTCGGTGGACGCGGAGCGCGGGGAGTGCCGGGGATTCAGCCCGCTGCTGGGGCTGGAACTGCGCGGCAGGGTGGAATGGTTCCGGTTTTTGAACCCTGCTACCCGTCAGTTTCTGCCCAACCGACAGGAACTATTGCAGGAACGTCAAGAGCTGGCGCAGGAACGGGATGCCGAACGGGCAGCCCGCATCGCCGCCGAAGCCCGCGTCCGCCAACTGGAAGCGCAATTAGAAAACCGGCAGGAAGGGTAATTGCCATGAACCCGGCCATAGAATCCCTCGCCGAACGCGCCATCAGCCAGCACTGGGATTTCCTGCCCACCTCCGGCAGCCGCATCGGAAAGCACGACTACGACGGAAGGCTGCCCGACTTCTCGGCCGGCCGGATCCGCCGGCGCGTCGAAGAACTGCACAGGACCCTCGCCCAACTGTCCGCCCTGCCGGATGACCCTGCATCCAACGGCTCTGCCGACCCCGACTCGCGCATGGACCAACTCTCCCGCAACCTGCTGGACCTGTTCCTGCGCCGCGAGCTGTTCAACCTGGAAGAGATGCGAACTCTGGAGAACAACCCGCAGCGACAGGTCGGCTACATCGGTGTGGGCAGCTACGTGCAGCGCGACTACGCCCCCCTGCCCGACCGGCTGCGCTCCGCGACCTCCGCGCTGCGGCAGGTCCCCGACTTCCTGGCGACGCTGGACTCGCTGACCGAACGGGAGTTGGGTGAACCCGTTCGGGACATGGCGGTCCGTGCCTACCGCGGCATGGCGTCGTTCTACCGCACCGGGTTGTCGGACGCCGC
>JAJDXU010000398.1 GCA_022823105.1 Dehalococcoidia bacterium | reverse complement strand
GGGGCGGGTTTCAAACCCGCTCCGGCCATTCATAGACTGCCAGGAGCACATACGCGTTGAACTCCAGACACTGCCTGAACCGGGGCCGGCGCTGCCGCGACCCGGTCTTGGTAAACATCCAACGCGCCGACTCCGTGCCCGGAAATGCGCCGGCGTACCTGCATCTGCCAGGAGCCGCGAGTATTGAATGATACTGCCGTGCCGCGCCGGGTCTTATCGTCCAACGAACGGCGGCATCCCGCGGTTCTTGTCCAGAAACCACTGCACGGCGATCTTGTGGTCCTCGGTGCGCCGAACGTGTTCCTGCGCCGCGGAGGCCAGCTCCAACGCTTCCCGGAAAGAAATGTCCATGCTCTCGTGGACCAGGTACTTGGTGAGTGAATGCGCCACGGTGGGGCCCTTTGCGATCCGGGTCGCCAGTTCCATCGCGCCTTCCATCAACTGGTCATCGGGGAAACACTTGCTCGCCAGCCCGATCCGAACCGCGTCCTCACCCGCCATCCAGTCACCGGTGTACTGCAGCAGCAGGGTATTGCTGACGCCGATCAATTTGGGCAATTGCCAGCAGCTGCCGTCCCCCGGAATAAGTCCGTTCAGTACGAACCGCTCGGAAAGGCGCCCGCTGTCTCCCACCACGCGGATGTCGCATGATAGGGCCAGGCCGCATCCGACCCCGGCGGCCGGGCCGTTCACCACCGCGATCGATGGCTTCTGCAGGTCGTGGATTCGCAGCGGCACGAAGTTGACCCGCGGCCCGCTTTCGGAACGCTGTGGCCGGCCTTTCATGTATTCCATCTTGCCCCAGGTAAGAGGCTCGGGCTCGGTTTCCGCCTCGCGCTCGTCTATGCGTTGTCGGAACCCCCGCACGTTGGCCCCGGAACAGAACGACGGCTCCGTACCGGTCAACACCAACACCCGTTCTTCGGGATTTTTCTCAAACTCGTCCAGGCGCTCGAACATCTCGCCGGCCATGTCCGGCCCAAGCGCGTTCCGCGTGGGCGGGTCGTGCATGGTCATCACCAACACGCCGTCCACCACTTCGGTCTTGATAAATTCGTAAGCCATTGAGTCAACCTCGCCGACCCCGGCGTACCGCCGGAGGAAATTGCGGCCATTCTACCCGGCGCGCTCAACGGTAGGCTACCAAGCATCAGGATCATGCGTGTGCCCCCGTGGCGTCGCAGGCGTTTCAGCCCTGGTTCCAAACCGCTAGCATCAGGTTGGCGATAGCGGTTTGCCATCCGGCCGGGCATGGCCTAAAATCCGCCTATAACTCCAACTTGGGCAACGCCGCTGACGAGCCAAGCTCGCAGGAGTCAGATCATGCAGTCGGGAACTATCGTCAACCTCCATATTGCGCGAGTGAAAGGAACGCCCTCTGACCCTGTGGAAAACGCCCGCGCGATTTCCGCAGAAGGGCTGGAAGGGGATCGCAGCCGCAATCCCCGAAATCTCCGCCAGGTCTTGGTCATGGACAAGGAAACTCTTGACCATTACGGGCTTGAACCCGGCCAGATCAAAGAGAACATCACGGTCACCGGCTTGGATCTATCCCAGGCCCGGCAGGGACATGTCTTCTTCATCGGTACGGAGGGCAACCACGTGACCCTGGAGGTCACCGGTGATTGCGAACCGTGCCAGAAAATGGACGCGCTGATCCCGGGCCTGCGGGAAGAAATATTCGGCCACCGGGGGATCCTCACAGTGGTCCTGCAGGGTGGCGACATCAACGTGGGAGATACAATCCGTCTGGAGCCGTAGCAACCAAACATACAGCTTCCTAATACACAACCACACACATAGAGTTGGGATGGTTTGAGATGCGATATCCGTCTGTAACTTCACTCCGCCGTTATCGAATCCCCGCGCTGGCAGTGGCCCTTGCCCTGCCAGCGCTCGCTTTTTTTGGATGGCCTCATGTGGCGCATGCCGCCGGAGTAGACACCGAAACCCAGTTCGTGTTGAACACTTTCGCGTTCCTCATCTGGGGTGCGTTGGTTATGTGGATGTGCGCCGGTTTCACGATGCTTGAAGCCGGATCCGTCCGCACCAAAAACGCATCCATGATCTGCCTCAAGAACATTGGACTGTACTCAATCGCGGGCCTGGCGTTCTACTTCATCGGTTACAACCTGATGTACAACAACGTCCAGCAGGTCATCGGCACGGTGGTATGGCCTCTGTACGGCCCCTCCGGAGACGAGATGGCCCTGCTCTCCGGGGACGAATCCGCCCTGGCCGCCGTCGTCGACAACGGCTATTCCGTGATGTCGGACTGGTTCTTCCAGATGGTGTTCGTAGCCACCACTGCGTCCATCATTTCCGGGGCGCTGGCAGAACGAGTCAAGATGTGGAGCTTCTTCCTGTTTACCCTGATCCTGACCGCCTTGCTCTACCCCATCATCGGCGCCTGGACCTGGGGCGGCGGATGGCTCGCCGCAATGGGCTTCCAGGACTTCGCCGGCTCCACCATCGTCCACAGCACCGGGGGGTGGGCGGCCTTGGCCGGCGCTTTGGTGGTCGGGCCCCGGCTGGGCAAATTCCGGCGCGACGGCTCGGCTCGAACCACGCCGCCCTCCAACGTGGTGCTGGTCACGCTCGGCGTGTTCATCCTCTGGTTTGGTTGGTTCGGGTTCAACGGCGGTTCTCAACTGGCCCTGGGTTCGGCATTCGACGCGGTTGCCATGAGCAACGTGCTGGTCAATACCAACCTGGCCGCCGCCGCCGGCGTGATCACCGCGCTCAGTCTGTCTAGGCTGGTCTTCGGCCGGATTGATCTTCTGGTCGGCTTGAACGGCGGACTCGCCGGACTGGTTTCCATCACGGCCGGGCCGGACATCGTCCCCCACGTCTGGTCGGTGCTGATCGGCATCGTGGGCGGCGCGATTTGTACCGGCGGGATCAAGCTGCTGGAAATCGTCAAGATCGACGACGTGGTCGGCGCCGTGCCGGTCCACCTGTTCGCCGGGATATGGGGAACCATCGCGGTCTGTATCGCCGCGGGCGGCAACTTTGTCGTTCAGTTGGTCGGCATCCTCTCCATCGGCGCCTTCGTATTCGGCCTGTCCTGGGTCGTCTGGTTCGCCATCGAGAAGACCATTGGAGTCAGGGTGTCGGAGGCCACCGAACGCCTGGGCCAGGACACCGCCGAGCTGGGAATGGAGTCATACCCCGAATTCGTGCTCATGCCCGAACCGATGGATGACGACTGATCAGTAACTAGGCAAAGTGGGGAAAGGCAAAACCGTACTCATCGCACGAGCTAAAGATGACGACTCAAGAAATGGACTGGCGAGAAGCTATCGCCAACGTGTTGGAACACGCTGCACTACCGCTTGGTTATCAGCGCGTAACGGAGCTAATTTCCGAACGCGGGCTGAAAACGCTGACTGGCGCTACGCCCGCGCGAACCGTCAATCAGTACCTGCACAGGATGGTTCACCCAGATGACACTTGGTACGACAGCCGAATCCGCAAGGTGTCGCGAGGTACGTTCGAGTTCATGGGCGAACCGGGAACTGTCCTAGAAGAACCTAACGACCTGGAAAACGATGATGAAACTGAATTAAACACAAACCGCATCGTCCGAGTTCCTGCATTCGGATTGTATTGGGAAAAAGCGAAAGTTCGATGGAACTCAGGTGAGCTACTAGGACGTGGACCAGGGTCTAGCGATCGAGTTGATTTCGCACAGCAACAAGGCGTGTACATTTTGTACAAAGACCGTTCGGCTGTGTATGTCGGGCGAACAATCGATTCTCTGTACGCACGTTTGCGAAGTCATAACCGCGACAACAAGACCTTTCGATGGGATAAATTCTCTTGGTTCGGTTTCCGGGAAGTAGAAGACGACGGGCAACTCGGCTCTGTCCCCACCGACGTCGAATCGATCTACCTCGTAAGCATTTTGGAATC
>JAJDXU010000300.1 GCA_022823105.1 Dehalococcoidia bacterium | reverse complement strand
TGGAGACACCCGCCGTACTGGTCAAGGCCATGCTGCGGAATAAGACAGCCTCAGGCGCGAGCCAGCGATGCAATGGTCCGACTTGGTTGACCGTTTAGTCCTGAACCTCTTGTTTACCCCTGGTTGGAAATTTCCCGATGGGCGACCGGCCGTGGCCACGGCCTGATCGCCTGACGTGAAGTACAGTGTAGAGAACGGGCGTAAGCATGGGCAACGGGCGGGTGTCATCATTAGGAAGGGATTTTCCTGGGCGTCCATTTGACCCGCTCACGCCTACTCTCGATGAGATTTCGCCACTCCGGATTCGAACGTCACCAGGGCCGCGGCAATGCCATTGCCCGAACAGGTTTGAGCCGCTAACCTGTAAGAGCAGCAGAAGAAGCGAACAATGACGACCCAGCAGTATCAACAAGCCAGCGAGCATTTCCTGGCGCAGGCCAGACGGGAACTGGCCGACGGCGACCTGGCGCAGGCCTCCGAAAAAGGCTGGGGCGCTGCCGCCCAGATGCTCAAGGCCATCGCGTTCCAACGTGGCTGGGAGCACAACCGCCACCGCCACTACCACAGAACGGCCAGCAGGCTGCGCGCCGAGACCGGGGACGGCGACATCCGCCGCCTATTCGCCGTGGCCAGCGACCTCCACGAAAACTTCTACGAGAACGACATGGAGGCCGACCTGGTGGCCGAAAGCCTAGACGACGTGGAGGCCCTCCTGGGCAAACTTCGCCCCCTTTTGGGCCAAGGGTAATCTCATCCACTCCGCCCCGACGAGCAGCGAAATCGCCTGACTCTTGCCCAATAGGGAACTCGGGAAGTGGGGGGTGATATACTCGGCGGCGAATTGCATGATTTGGAATTGGGGGCGATATGGCTACGAAGAGGAAGGGCGACGGGCTGCTGCTGGTGTACAGCGACGTGGCGCCGGAGAACGACGAGGAATACAACCGCTGGTACAACGAGGAGCACATCCCCGAGCGGCTGTCGATTCCGGGCGTGCTGGACGCGGCGCGCTATGAGGCGGTGCAGGGCGGGCCGAAGTACCTGGCGGTGTATGAGCTGGAATCCTACGAGGCGTGGCACTCGGAGGAGTGGCAGAAGTGGCTGCGAGAGCCCACGGAGTGGTCGCGGCGGATGTCGCCCAGCGTGATCGGCACGGAGTACATCCGTAACCTGTACAAGAGGGTGCATCCGGAGACGCTGTCCGAAGAGACGGAGCAGGCGGGCATGTCGCCGCTGCTGCTGGTGGGCCGCATGGGCATCCCGGAGCACCTGGAGGAAGCGTGGAACGACGCCTACAACAACGAGCGGCTGCCGATGGCGCTGGACATTCCGGGGTACATCAGGGCGCGGCGGTTCCAGGCGATGATGGGCGAGCCGAAATACTGCACGGTGCACGAGATGGAGTCGCTGGAAGTGGCGGAGAGCGAGGCCTGGAAGGGCTGGAGCCAGATAGTCACGCCGGTCTGGACTCACGAGGTGCGGCCGCACATGGTGCACGGGGAGGGATCGCCGGGAGTGTACCGGCGGATATTCCCGGAGTAGCGATTCGCGCTTATTAACGGGGTGAACGGCATATTGGGGCGTCCGGCAGGTCGCCCCTTATGGCAGGTGGAGAGGGAGGAGGTGATGTTGGCGCCCAAGGGTAAACCTACATCCAACGTTTCCAAATGCAATTTTTATGCATTGTTGCTGGAACAACATCGAACCGATCAATTTTTTGCGGCCACCATACCTGAATATCGTGGTATGATGCGACCCCAAATCGCCTGCTGGCGATGGTTTTTATATTTTTTCCATTATTTGGGGGTGTCGACAATGGAACGGAAAGACTCTGCGGTTGGCGATCGTGAAGAGGAAGATGCCAAAAATCCCTGGGTGGCGCTGGCGTTGGCATCATTCGGCATCTTGATATATTCGCTGAGGTACGGTGGCAAGCCGTTGCGGGTCAACTACCACACGGGGAAGGTTCGGGTAGACGATGGATCGGCAGCCGAGTGAACCGGCGTTCGGCGGGCTCTATTCGCAAGCCATCCGCACCGTTGCCGTGCTGGCGTTGATATTCGCCGGGGTTGCGGTTTTGTTGGATGTGTACGCCGGCGCGGCGGGCAGTCCCGAAGGAGCCTTCGACGAATCCAAGCGGGCTTTGTGGCACCTTGCGACCACAGCACTCGGAGGGCTGGTTGGGTTGATAACTGGGCCGGGTCTGGCCAGGTCATCAGGGCTCCCAATCTAATCGCGGTAGGGCAACGGTTATTTGTACAGGTCAGGTGTAGAGGGAGGCGGTGATGTTGGCGCCGAGGAGGACCTGGCCGGCGTATTCGTAGTTGTTGGGAAGGCCGGAGATGTGCTGGCCGCTCACGTGCAGGTCGCGGAAGAAGCGTTCGAGGCCGACGGAGCGGTGGATGGCGTTGGTGCCGGCGACGTTGAATAGCTTGTCCACGATGTCCACGGAGCGGCGGATGGCGTGGGTGATGGCGAGGCGGGAGCGGACGGCGCGGTCGGACAGATCCGGGAGTTGCTGCACCTGGGCGTCCCACAGTGAGCCGATGGCGTCCAGGACGAAGGTGCGGGCGGCGTCGTGCATGGCCTCGCACTCGCCGTAGGTGGTCTGGACGTAGGAGCGGTCGCGCAGCAGCGCAGGCGAGTTGGTGGTGCCGGAACCGGTGGCGAGATCGTGGAAAGCGTCCAGGGCGCCGCGGGCCATGCCCAGGGCGTTGGCGGCGGAGAGGGTCCAGCTGAGGAGGATGGCGTTCTGGGGCGGATGGTAGAGGGGGCTGTCATAGTGGGCGACGTCGCCGCGGGTGTAGGTGTGGCGGGATGGGACGAATACGTTCCGGTATTCGCAGTCGTTGCTGGCGGTGCCGCGCATGCCGAGGGTGGTCCAGTTGTCAATCACGGCGCCGGACGCGACGGGAACGACGGCGATGCGAGTGGCGAGCGTGCCGTCGTCGTTGGTTGCGGGGCTGCCGTCGGGGTTGAGCAGGCGGCAGTTGAGGAAGAGGACGGTGGAGTGGTCGATGCCGCTGAGGTAGTTCCAGCGTCCGTTGATGAGGTAGCCGCCGTCGGCGATGGTGGCGG
>JAJDXU010000451.1 GCA_022823105.1 Dehalococcoidia bacterium | reverse complement strand
ACGCCACCCCGGCGGCCGCATGCTTCGCCCGTTCCGGCTCCCCGCTTCCTCGCCGCCCGTCTCCGCAGTCCAGCCGTCGTGAGTTGCTCCAGCGTTGACGCAGGGGCCGGCAGACGGATGGACCGCTAACTTGTATTACGGGATGCCTGAAGCCTTGTTTTGCTGTCGAAATGGTCGTTTTGAGCCGAAACAGGGTGCGAAAACGAGCAAAAGGAGGCCGCAAACCGCCTCCAAGTCCCATTAATTGGGCTTGACATAGCTATTTTTGGTAACAGAAAATACCGATAGTACAAGTTAACGGAATTATTGGACTTACTGACTCGTTTTGGCCCCTGTATATGGCGTGACTACATACAGATACCCAGGTTGCGGAGATGACGATGGAAACGGATATCAGATCATTAAAGCGAATTGGCTCCGGTACTGTGGAAGCATCCGCGTTGCCGGAGTGGGCCGCGGCGGACTTGGCGCGGGCGTCGATTGCCACCAACACACGCCGGGCCTACGCCGCAGCGCTGCGAAAGTTCGAGCGGGCGGCCTACCCTGAGACCGACGCCGGGGTGGCGGCGTACCTCGGCAGGCTGTACGAAGAAGGGCGCTCTTTCGCCTGTGCCGCACAGGTGGTGGCGGCCCTGCGCTTCCGGGCCAAGCTGCGGGGCCAGCCGTCGCCGGTCGGCACCGCCACGGCACGGGTGCTGGCCGGCTTCCGGCGCCAGGCTCAGGGGCGCGGTCGCGGCCAAGTGACCGGGGTGCGCTGGGAGCAGGCGGACAGGGCCATGGAAATGGCCGAGGGGAGAGGCGACCTGCGCGGCCTGCGGGATGCCGCCATCCTGGCGGTGGCCAGCGACGCCTTGCTTCGGGTGTCGGAGATGACGGCGCTGGACGTATCGGACGTGAGCCTGACGGAGCAGACCGTGCGCATCCGTCACAGTAAGACGGATCAGGAGGGAGAAGGGTCGGTGCAATACCTGGGCAAGCCGACGGTGGAGCGGGTGCGGGTCTGGCTGGATGCCGCCGGCCTGACGGCAGGGGCGCTGTTCCGGGCGGTCCGCAAGGGCCAACCGCACGGCGAGCGCCTGTCGGTGCGCAGCCTGCGCAAGATCATCGGCAAGCGGACACGGGCTGCCGGAGCGAGCGGCCGTTTGAGTGGCCACAGCCTGCGGGTGGGCAGCGCGCAGAGCCTGGCGACGGCCGGGGCTTCCCTGGTGGAAATGCAGGTGGCGGGTCGCTGGCAGTCGCCGGCCATGCCGGGGCGCTACGCGCAGGGGCAACTGGCGCAGCAGGGCGCGGTGGCGAGGCTGCGGTACGGCACGGAGTGGTCGTCGCCCGAACCGCCCGCGCCTTGAGCGCCGGGTCAGGGTCTCCCTCGTGAAGGGGAGCCGGATTGGGGACGGCACCTTAACCTGGCGTCGTAGGAGGATGCTTGTTAAGGACGGGTGGAAAACGAATGCCCTGGCGAGTCTGTCTGCTTGCCGGGGCATTCTTGCGTGGGCAACTTTTGGGTGGCTTGACCGGCGGGACGGGCGGCGCGACAGCAAGGGCGCTGTTGGTCGTTGCCAAGGGGGCAGCCACCGATTCCTGTTACCTGAGGCATGGTGCAAACGTACAGCAGAATGCCCCGGGTGTTGTAAGGCGACTTCATATAATGCACAATTGTTCACTATTCCATAAGCAGAAGGTCTTGTTGTAAGACGTACCCGCTTGCAAGGACGCTGAACCGCGCCATCTCAGACTGGATTGAGCAATATCAGAAAGGAGCGATTCCATGTCAGCCATTCTGCGGCAACATTGGCAGGGGGTTCCATCGGAAGACATCGGCGCCAACCTGGCACCTCGACGCACGGCTGAGGAAGTGAACGACGCGGTCGAAAAGGAACGTGCTGCGCTGGAAGACAGCGCCTTGGATCGTATCATCGAGCAGGCCGAACAAGGCGAAGTCGCGGCCGTCCAGTGGCTGGAAAGGCGCGGCTTCCACGGCATGCCGTGGAAGCGCAGTGAGCAGCCGGCTTTCACCAGGCCCCGAATCTCCTGATTCCTGCCCTGGAGAAAAACCATGTGCGGACGCTTCGCCGTCAGGCTGTCCCCGGAGGAGATAGGAAACCTGTACGGCCCACGGGTATGTTGTAATCTGCTATCGGTGATGGAGTAAGAAGATGCGGCTGATCAGGGGTTGGGAGGAACGGTATTCGCCTAACAAGACAGGCGATTTACAGCTTTCCAAGGCAACGGTGTACGGGGCGATCGGCGAGGAGGACGGCCTGGGCGACCGCCGAGAGGGCGAGGTCAGGGCGAGATGGGACGAAGGCCATTTGGCCGTCAAGTGGGAATCGTCGGACCGGCTGCCGGGCGCCGTTCGCAGAATATCCGAGGACTATCACGGGTCAGACCGGGAAACCGAAGCGTTTCGGCGGGCGTTCGCCGAATTGGACGACGATCCCGATCTGGCCCTTCACCGCATCGGACCCGGCGAATGGAGCACGAGCCAGAACCTGGTGGTCAGCGCCAAAGGCATCGACAGCCCGTATCTATTCTGTATGTCGCGCGAGCCGACGACGAAATCGGAGTGGGAGAAGCTGCGCACCGCACTCCCCGAGCGCTATGACACATGGACGGTGACGGAGGACGTCGACGCGGTGCAGTTCGAGATCGAATGCGGCATCAAGCGATGGCTCGCAAGTCAGCGGATAACCCGACATGCCATCAATTGGGCGAAAGGATTCGTGACGTATCCATTTGAGTCAGCCCCGCCGAGCGGAGACCCCGCCGACGCGTTCAGGTTGGCGCGGTGGTTCCGCAAGCGAACCAAGTACCAGGATCAGGCCGAGTACAGATTCGCCTGGATCTTGAGCAGTGACGAGTTGGAGGACATACCGGAGAAGATAGTCGTGGAACTTACGCGTACCGGCCTGGCCCTGTTCAAACCTTGGACACCGCCATTGGGGTAACGTACTCAGGCGTGCAAGACCAATCGGGCATGAAGGGGTACAACGCCACGGCCGGACGGTCGATCGAACACAGCCCAATGGGCAGTGCGGAACCGGGCATCACGGACGGCGGGCCTTCAACTCCCGATCGCGGAACCAGAGGGGAATCGCATCGTTCAGTTGCCCGAGCGGCCCGAGTATGCCCAACACGAACCTGGGATCGAGTCTGGCCATTATCCAGTCGCTCGTGTAGCGCTTGCTGTCGTAGCGGACCCGTCCCGCACTTGCGGAATAGTTGCTTCCCGGAGCCCAGTTCACGTCCAACATGTCGGAATGGAGAGCGCCATAGATATGGTCCAGGCACTCCTTCATCGGAAGGAAACTCCGCAGCGCCCCCTTCATGGCTTCCGACAGGTAGTCGTTGTAAATCGTGTCCAGTCTGTGCGTTGGCCGGACGTAGACGTAAGTGAGCCCGCCTACATCGAAGTTCTCGATGAAGCCGGGGATGCCCATGTCCTTGTTGAGTTCGTGATACCCGTCCACCATCTGCGCGGCCTTCAGGGTCATCTCGATTCCGTATTCCAGGTTGTCGTAGGAGACGACCTCGAACGGAAGGCCGGCCTCAAGCGGCATTACCGGCCTACCGTCCACCTTTCCGGTTTGCTTGAACTCCTGCTCCAGCCGAATGACTTGCCCCTGGCAGTTCTCGACGACCCAAAGGTATGCGTCCGACCTGGCACACCAGTTGCGCAGAACCCGCTCCGTGACGGCTATCGTCGTCTTCGCGTTGTACCGCGGATCCTTGCCCCGCCTGAATTCGTCCCTCGACGGAATGGCCATCGGCTGCTCCTGTGGGTGGGTTGAAACCAGATTGGTGATGATGTCGTAGCGGCTTCACAACTGCAACATTTGCCCGTACCCGTACACTCGGAAGCCCAGCGCGTCGTATAGAGCGCGCCGCTTCCTGAGCGACGGCCACGCTCAACGACACCTGCTCCAGTCCCGGATAGCTGCGCGCGCGGGTCAGCATGGCTTGCCACGCCCTTGCCCCTGGCCGCTGGGGTCACGTACACCCCCCAGATCCTGCCCTTGTGGCGTTCCTTGGGACCTTCCAGCCGCAAGAAGCCGGCTTGTCCCATCATGCGCGGTCCGGCGAAAGCACCGATCAGAAAATTGCCCTCAGGGACCGGGCACAATTCGG
>JAJDXU010000181.1 GCA_022823105.1 Dehalococcoidia bacterium | reverse complement strand
CCTTCCTGATCGACGTAAAAACCGTACCCCCAAAACGTAGGGGCGAATAATCATTCGCCCCGTACCTTCCTGATCGACGTAAAAACCGTACCCCCAAAACGTAGGGGCGAATAATCATTCGCCCCCGTACCTTCCTGATCGACGTAAAAACCGTACCCCAAAACGTAGGGGCGGGTTTCAAACCCGCCCCGCACCTGGCCGAAAACGTCCCCTGTATTAGAGGAACGCCATCTGCTCGTAATCCCCATGCACAATCGGATTCGGGTCCAGCTCCAGCCACCGGTTCAGGATCGTCGCGTAGGTGGAGCGGAAGTCGTTGGTGAAGTGCAGGTCGCCCTCCGAGTGGTCCTCGGGTCGCAGGGACGGGTACTCACCGTAGAGGCCGCCGTTGACGGAGCCGCCCATCACGAAGGCGACGCCGCCGGAGCCGTGGTCGGTGCCGGTGCCGTTGTCCCGGATGCGCCGCCCGAACTCGGAGAACACCAGGATCAGCGTGTCGTCCAGCATCCCGTGCTCGTCCAGGTCGCCGGTGAAGTCGGCGATGGCGGTGGACACGTCGGTCCACAGCTTGCTGTGGGCAGGAATCTCGTTGCTGTGGGTGTCGAAGCTGCCGTGCATGGTGTAGTAGATGCGGGTGCCCAGGTCGGCGGACATGACCTGGGCCATGTTGCGCAGGGACTGGCCGATGGGGGTGTCGGCGTACTCCACGGACGAGGAGTACAGGTCGGGCGCGGAGCGCAGGCGGTCGGCGCCCTTGAGCGCGTTGGAGCCGGTCTCCGACAGCACCTGCGCTACGATGTCCTTGGTGTCGGTGGGGCCGTAGATGCGGCTGAAGGCTTCGAGGGCGTACTGCCGGGACTTCTCGTCCTGGATGTCGGGCATGAGGCCGTAGGTCTCCAGGTTGGCGACGGACGCGACGGGGACGCCCTTGCAGACCATGGCGCGGGGCAGCCCGCGGCCGAAGTTGACGCCGGTGAGGACGTTTTCGCCCCGGGCGTCCAGGTCGCGGATCGCCGCGCCCAGCCAGCCCTCGGCGCCGATCTTCTCGGACTCGGCGGTGTACCAGACGTCGCGGGAGCGGAAGTGCGAGCGGTTGGGGTTGGGGTAGCCGATGCCGTTGATGACGGCGATGTTGCCCTGGTCCCACAGGTGCTTGATGGGGGCCAGGTTGGGGTTGAAGCCGACCTCGCCGTCCAGGTGCAGCACCTCGCCTTCGGGGATGCCGACGTTGCTCCGGAAGTCGTAGTAGAGCGGGTTGTTGTAGGGGATGACGGTGTTCAGGGCGTCGTTGCCGCCCTGCAGCTCAATCACCACTACCGACCGTTCCTTCTTGGTGGAAGTCATCGGGCTATCCTCCTGTTGCGCTGGCTGTTGCGCTGGGCCGGTACACCTGGATGCGGTGCCGGTTGCTCTCGGTCACGTACAGGTTCCCGTCGCGGTCCAGCTTGACCGACACGGGCGACCAGAAGTACTTTTCGATGTGGGACGACTCCTCGTGGGGGTCGTCGACGAAGTAGTCGATCTCGGGTTCGAGGTTGGCGCGGGAGCGGGCGTCGCCCTCCTCCACGTTGATGGCCAGGAAGTTGGCGGCCCAGGCGGACAGGGTGGCCTCGCCGCGCAGTTTCTGCACGAAGCGGCCGTTGGCGTCCAGCACCTGCACCCGCTCGTTGCCCCAGTCCGCCACGTAGATGTAGCCGTTGGCGTCCACGGCCACGCCGGAGGGCCGGTGAAACTGGCCGTCGCCGCGTCCGGGCGTCCCAAAGGATGCCAGGTGGGCGCCGTCGTCGGCGAACTTCTGGATGCGGTCGTTGCCCCAGTCGGCGACGTACACGCAGCCGTCCGCGCCCACGGTGAGGCCCCAGGGCAGGGTGAACTCGCCGTCGCCGCCGCCCTCGGAACCGAAGGCGAGCAGGAAGCGGCCGTCGGGGGTGAACTTCTGCACGCGGTGGTTGTAGGTGTCGGCGACGTACACGTTGTCGTCGGCGTCGAAGGCGAGGCCGGACGGGGTGTCCAGCTGACCCTGGCCGGCTCCGTGCTCGCCCCAGGTGGACAGGATATTGCCCTCGCGGTCGAACACGGAGATGCGGTGGGTCGCCTCGTCGCTGACGTACACGCGGCCGCGGCTGTCCAGGTTGCACGCCGAGGGCCAGACGAACTGCCCGGGCGACTGCCCGTAGGACGCAAACGTCCCGTAATACTCGCTGTCGATGTCGCACACGGTGACGCGCACGCCGCGGGTGACGTTCTCCAGCGAGCGGTTGGCGACGTACATCCGCCCGTCGTCGGCGATGCCAACGTCGGTGGGCGCGTAGAAGCCGCGGCCCTCCATGGTGGTCATGCCCAGGGTCATGCGGTATTCGAGGAGCTTTACCTCGGGTATGTCCTGCACTGTGGTCATATTCTATTCACCGGCTTGCTTTCCGTCATTCCCGCTTGCTAACCGTCATTCCCACTTGTTTACCGTCATTCCCGCGGAAGCGGGAATCCAGTGGGCGATAGCGTTAGTTACTGTTCCCATTCATTTGCTTTTAAGGTCTCTGGACTCCTGCTTTCGCAGGAGAGACGGGGTTATGTACCTGCGCCTACGCCCGCTGGAACTCGTGGGTGGACGCGACCATCTGCAGCACCTCGGCGATGCGGCCGGGGCCGGCGTCGTCGGGCGAGCCGGCGACGGAAGCGAAGTCCACCAGTTCGCGGCGGGTGTCCTCGGACACCTGGATCGCGCCGACCTGGTCGAGGCAGGCGTCCACCAGCATCTCCGGCGAGACCGACGGCGTGTGGGCGATGCGCTCGACCATGGTCTGCACGCCCGGCTTGGCGGTGTCCCCAAGCTGCTGGGATGCGAAGTTGATGCGTTCCACCAGGCTGCCGGTGTCGATCCAGTCGGTGCCCTGGTGCCAGCCCTCGACGCTGGGCGGGTTGTTGAGGAACTGCCCCATGAAGATGGACTGCTGGTAGCGCTCCAGGATCTCCTTGCGCGGCCGGTCGAACTCGCCGGTGAGGCGGAGCACGCCGGCCACCAGCTCGACGGGGCTCTTGACCTTGCGGTACCACACCGCTTCATCTTTGAAGTGGTCGGAGTTGAACAGGGCCCGCAGCATGGCCGTGATGTCGTAGCCGCTGTCGAAGTACGCCTGAACCAGCAGGTCGATGGCCTCGGGGTCCTGAGGCCCGGTGTACGGCCACTCGGGAACGGGCGGCTCGTCGGCCACGAAGTAGCTGTACATGTGGCGCGAGATGAACCGGGCAGTGGCCTCCTGCTGGCAGATGATGTCCACGATGTCGTCGCCGTTGAACGGGCCGCGCTGGCCGAGGAACTCCTTGTCGCCGAAGTCGTGGTCGTCCTCCTGGAACTCGTAGTGCCAGGCGATGCGCCCGTAGGGCCAGTCGGAGTCGCGCATGGACCGCAGTTCCATGTACTCGCGGTTGCCCAGGGTCCAGCCGGTGAAGGCGCGGGCGCACTCCTGCACGTCCTGCTCGGTGTAGTTGCCCACGCCCATGGAGAACAGCTCCAGGAGCTCGCGCCCGAAGTTCTCGTTGATGGCGTCCTTGTGGTTGTCCTGGTTGTCCAGCCAGATGATCATGGCCGGGTCCTTGGACAGATCCACCAGCAGGTCGCGGAAGCTGGCCATGCCCTTGTAGCGGAACATGCGCACCTGGTCGGACAGCGCCTTGCCGTGGATGACCTTGGGATAGCCGGTGGCGAAGATGCCGTGCCAGAACAGGGCGACCTTTTCGCGCAGCGGCGTGGTGGTGGTCGCCATGCGGTACAGCCAGTTCTCGCCGGAGCCCAGCGTGCCCATCATGCCCGAAAGCTCGGGATGGAACCGGCGGATAAGGTCGTCGCCCATGCGCCGCTCGCCGGTCTGGTCGAGCAGCATTTCCACGGTGGCCTCGTAGCCCCGGGCGGCGTAAGCGTCCAGCTGGTCGCGGGTGGCGCCGAAGCCGGCCCGCCGCATCAGGTGGCCGATCAGTTCAACATCGCGGTTTGCCATATCTCTGCCCTCCGATTGCATCGCAGGTTATTTAAGGAACGCGCGCCGGTGATGATCGCATCGCCCATCACCGGACGGCCGTCAATTTCAGCAATACACCGCCGCGCTTGCGGCAGGTTGCCGCCATCATACTTTAATAGGGGCGGGAATTCCAGACGGGGTTACCTTGACATGGATGAACGGGATTCAGTTGGGTTGACACGATTTCATCGGGCCGAATGCCGAGCTGCCTGCTTTCGGCAGCGACGTCCTCAGCCGCCCAGAGCAAAGCAACCGTCTTTGAAATCAAGGCGCGACGGTTATCCTACTCCCGCGGGTCAAATGCAGCCCGTCGCCTGTGCTAGAATCGGGCGCGGAGGGTAATTTCCCCACCTCCCTGCGGGAGGGTGTGGCTGAGGGCAGAGAGCATGAGGCTGATTTCGTGGAACGTCAACGGCATTCGGGCGGCTCACAGGAAGGGATTCCTCGAGTGGTTTCAGGAGGAACAGCCCGACGTGCTTTGCCTCCAGGAAACCAAGGCCCACGAGTCCCAGTTGCCCACCGCACTGAAGCAGGTGGAGGGTTATTCCAACTGGTTCACCACTCCTGAGCGCAAGGGCTACAGCGGCGTGGGCCTCTACACCCGCGAAGGACATGAACCCCGCAGCGTCAGTTTCGGCCTGGGCGTTGAGCGGTTCGACAGCGAGGGGCGAACCATCGTCGCAGACTTCGACGATTTCGTGTTCCTGGGCATCTATTTCCCCAACGGCAAGCGGTCCGCTGAACGTCTGCGTTACAAGATGGAGTTCTACGACGCCTTCCTGGAATACGTGGATCGGCTGCGACGGGAAGGCCGAAGTGTGATCGCGTGCGGCGACGTGAATACCGCCCACAAGGAAATCGACCTGGCGCGGCCCAAGGAGAACGAGAAGGTTTCCGGCTTCCTCCCGGAGGAACGGGCCTGGATGGACACCTTCCTTGAACACGGCTACGTCGACACCTTCCGCCGGTTCAACCAGGAACCTGGCAACTACAGCTATTGGGACCAGATGACCCGCGCGCGGGCACGGAACGTGGGCTGGCGCATCGACTACTTCTTCACCGACAGCGATTTCGCCTCCAACCTGACCGATGCCTTCATACTGCCCGACGTGATGGGGTCAGATCACTGCCCCGTCGGCATCGAAATTTCCTGAGCTTGCCTATCAGGATCAGGGTGTTGACGCGGGTCGCCGCGAGGGCGACATGGCGTGGGCAGGTCGAGCCGGGGACGCCGGGCCGGCGGGGCGGGGAGCCGATCAGCGGGCCGGTGGACCGCCAGCGGCGGTGAGGGACGCGCTCATATCCCACAGCCTGGCAGCCAGTTCTGCGTCGTAACTGGCGCCGGAGGACGGCGCCGGGCGGCGGTCCACGAAATATTTGCCGCTCACACCTTCCACCTCAGGCGATGCGGCCAGGTACACCGGCGTTTCCGCTCCCCGGTCAGGGGCAATGCCGCGAACTCCGATGAACATGTTGACCACGCGTCCCAGCAACCCGTTGTTGCGTGCGATGTTGGTCCGCACCAGCCCGGGATGCAGGGCATTGGCCGTGATGTTCTCGCCCTCCAGACGCCGCGCCAGCTCGTAGGTGAACAGGATGTTGCAGAGCTTGGAGCGTTTGTAGGCCGGATATCCCCCATTGCCTGAGGGCCTGGGCAGGTCTTCGAGCCGGAACCTGCCCGGCGATTCGTGCGCACAGGAGGATACGTTGATGATCCGGGCCCGCGGCGCTTTCCGCAGGTGTTCGAGCAGCAGGCCGGTCAGCAGGAAGTAGCTCAGGTGGTTCAGCGCGAAGGTCATCTCGAAACCGTCGGCGCTGCGCCGGTCGGAGAGGAAGATGGCCCCGGCGTTGTTCAGCAGCACGTCCAGATGGGGCGCCAGTTCCATCGCTTCGGCGGCGACGCGACGCACCTCGCGCTGGGACGAAAGGTCGGCCAACAGGTACTCCACCGACGGGTTATCCGTATCGGCGATGATCCGCTGCGCCGCAGCGTCGGTCTTGGCGGCGTTGCGGCCCACGATGATCACCCGGGCGCCCATACGGGCCAGTTCGCGGGAGGCCGCGTAGCCGATGCCGTCGCTGCCGCCGGTGATGAGACAGATTTTTCCCTGCATTGGATTATTCACAGCAACACCTTTTCATTTGCAGGAACACGCCTTCACAGGAGCGCGCCTTCACCGGAAGGCCCGGGCCGACCTGCCAGCCGAATCATCTTATTGGGAAAGTTGGGCAGGATTAATGGATTTTCCGCTCATTTCCGCTCATTTCCGTTAATTTGAGTAGGGCGTTGGGGTGGATTGTGGGGGCAAATGGGGGCGGGGAGGGCGGTTTTGGGGGCGATATTGGTGGTTTGGGCGGGCCGGTGAGAGGGATTTGGGGGAGCGGCGTCTGGGAGTTCGGTGTTTGGGAGTTCGGTGTTTGGACGTGGGCATCGGGATGGCGCGGGGGACGGCGGCGGGACAGATTTGAGGCGCCGGTTAACTATGGTAACGATGGGTGCAGGGTGGAGGAAAGGGGAAAATGTCACTGGCAGTGGGAAAGGGCAGAGAGGGGTTTTCCTGGAGAATAGAAAAGCCCTGGCCGCCGGCAGGCGTCGCGTTGACAGCGCTATGGGCGAGACTTACACTCGCCTGCGCCGAATTCCGGGAAATCCAACCTGACGTATGGGCCGAGAATGCTTGCTACCGACGTTACTGATGCCATCGAGTTGATGTTCAAGACCGGGTGGACGGATGGTCTGCCGGTCGTTCCGCCGTCCGAAGACCTGGTACGCCGGTTCGTGGAGATCACCGGACGCGGCGGCGACGAACTCATCGCGGAACTGCCGCCCCTGGGCGGGCGGGCCACCGTCGAGCGCATCGCGGTGAACGCGGTCATGGCGGGCTGCGTGCCGGAGCACATGCCGGTGGTCATCACCGCCCTGGAAGCGATGATGGACGAGCGGTTCAACCTGCGGGGCGTGATGTGCTCCACCGGCATCCACACTCCGCTGCTGATCATCAACGGCCCCATCGTCAAGGAACTGGACATCAACGGCGGGTACAACTGCTTCGGCTCCGGCTGGCGGGCCAACGCCACCATCGGCCGCGCGGTCAAGCTGGCCCTGCTCAACCTGGGCGGCGCGATACCCGGCGAGACCAACAAGGCCACCTTCGGCCATCCGGGAGCGTACACCTACTGCGTGGCTGAGGACGAGGACGCGAACCCGTGGGAGCCGATGCACGTCGAGCTGGGCTTCGCTCCGACCGACAGCACGGTGTCGGTGTTCCCGGCGGAGGCGCCGCACAACATCATGTACCATGCCTCCCACTCGCGGAACTTCCTGACCGTGCTGGCCGACACCATGTGCACGCTGGGCAACGTGCAGATGTACGTGATGGGCGACACGTTCGTGGTCATTGGGCCCGAGCACGCCAAGTTTCTCCACCGCGACGGCTGGAACAAACGGGACATCCGCCAGTTCCTCTACGAGCACGCCCGCAAGCCGGTCAGCAAAATCCGGCAGGGCGGGCCGCCCCAGGGCGACTCGCGGCGCGGCCACTTCTGGCCCAGGTACGTCGACGCTGAGGATGACGACCAGATGGTGCCGGTGGTGCGCGCCCCGGAGCGCATCAACATATTCGTGGCCGGCGGCGCCGGAGGCCCCCATTCGGTTTACCTGCCCGGCTGGGGCTCGCAGCGGGTCACGCGAAAGATCGAACGTTGATTGGATTGTATTGACCTTTCAGGTGGTTTGATCTGACAAATGCCGTTGTCGGTGCCGGTAGGGGCGAATAATTATTCGCCCCTACCGAGAAAACCGCTTGAATTGCTACACAACCTGCCGAACAAAAGAGGGAACGATGACTGTAACGAACTATCGAGACCGGATGCGGGAACTGGGCCTGGCCCTGCCCATCGACCCGGACGCGGCGTCGCGCTGGCGGGCCGCGCCCCGCCTGGACACGCTGCACGACAGGGTCGGCGGCTTTCTGGGCAACCGCAAGGCCAACGCCGACCTGCTGCTGCGGAACCTGGGCGAGCGGATGGCGAAGGACCTGGAACTGGGCGACATCATCGCCGTGGACAAGTTCGTCTATTCCCGGCCGGCCGCCGATGAGATCATCAGCGACCTCTCCGACCGGTGCGACTTCGTGGTGACCGCGATTGCGGATTGAGGGTCCTGCACCGCGTGCAGTGTGCACGACGCAATGACGCTGGAAAACCTGGGCATCCCCACGGTGGTGCTCTGCACCGACCCGTTCCTGAACTCGGCCTTCCGCCAGGCCCGCACCTTTGGCCGCGGCGACTTCCGGCCCTTGGGCTTCCCGCATCCGCTGGGCGGGTTGACGCCCGATCAGGTGGCAGTGCGCGCCGGGGAGTTGGAGCAGGCGGTTATCGATACGCTGACGACTTATTAGAGCGATGCTGCTGTCTCGCACAAAAGGAAACTCAAATGGGACTGCGGAAAATCGACACCAATCCATCCACAAGGTCAAACCAAGAGTCGGCCCTAAAGGAAGCCGTCATACAGGTTACCATCGACCATTTAGAGAATGTCGAGGCTCACAATGCACAGCCTGGAAAAGTGAAGAGACTGTATCCTGAAAGCCTGCGGGCTGTGGCGGCAGCGAAATTTATGATTGATCACCCCGAAGAAAAGGTGGACCCTCAAGCTGAATACCTGGCCCGTTTCTTTGCAGTCTCTCCCCGATACATCAAAGCTGCACGGAGAATGCTCACTGGCGAATGCCCAGAGCAACTCATTGCGGAGTTGAGACACGAGACAAAATCCGTCAGAGAATCCGAAGACCACTTTGACGCACATAAATCTTGGACGCAGACAGACATCGCCGGCACCGATTATCTTTATGTGATCGTACCGGAGGAGAACCGCACCGTGGGAAAAGTCGGCATCACCAACGACCTTCGCAGGCGGATTGCCGATCTTGATGCGGCGTCCACTCACAATCTTCACTTTGCTGCCAAGTTCAAAAATCGGCGCAATGCCAAAGACGTTCAAGACCGGACGCTCAGCGCATATCGGGTTAATCCCGGCGACAGAGAACGGATAATTGATTGGGAAGACCAACGGATACTCAAGTGGACCATTTTCGGCGGCGGTAAGTGGGTCCCAGTTGCCGCCGGCTTTGACCGCTCAGGCCGTCTGTCACGGTGAGGTGGTGCGATGAAAGCCATCGTGTGAACCTTAACTGAGCGGCCATCCGCACACGCCCGGTTGCTACCAGAGGCAATTGCTCGCCGTCCGATTGGGAGTGCATCGCAGCCGTCCATGGGATCAACTTATTCAACTTTGCAAAAAGCCCTAAAGTGACCAACAACCGGCTCCCCGGGTGTAACCCGGCGCAAGCGAGGAGGTGACGACATGACCACCGTCGGCAGTGGCAAGTACACATATGAGCAGGTCGAGAATTGGGAGAAGCTGCCCGAGGGCTGGGAGCTGGGACAGACGGCCATCGTCACCGACTCCGAGGACCGGGTGTATCTCTTCAACCGCGGCGAACACCCGCTGATCGTCCTGGATCGGGACGGCAACTATCTCGCCTCCTGGGGCGAGGGCGTCCTCACCGACGCCCACGGCATGTTCATCGACGACGACGAGAACCTCTATCTGCCGGTCAAGAACAGCCACGTGGTCCTCAAGTACGACCCCAGCGGCAACCTGCTGATGACCATGGGCGAGTGGGACCAGCCCTCGGACACCGGCTGGTCGGGCAACTACAGCGACCCGGCGGTCCGGGCGGCCGGGCCGTTCAACCGCCCCAGCGACATCGCCATTTCCCCGGATGGCCTGTTGTACATCTCCGACGGCTACGGCAACGCTAGGGTGCACCGTTTCACCCCCGACGGCGAGTTGGTGGATTCCTGGGGCGAGCCGGGGAAGACTGAGCCCGGCCAGTTCCACGTCCCTCACGGCGTCTGGGTACACACGGACGGGCGGGTGTTCGTCGCGGACCGCGAGAACAACCGCATGCAGATCTTCGACTCCGAGGGCAACTTCCTGGAGCAGTGGACGGATCTGGCGCGGCCGTGCGACATCTACATCGACGACGATTTGGCAGTTTATGTGCCGGAGCTGGACGGTTTCATGTCCATCCTGGACATAGAGGGCAACGTGCTGGCGCGCTGGGGCAGCCCCAGGGACGCCGGATGGGGCAATGGCGCCCACGCCGTGTGGGTTGACTCCCACGGCGACATCTACGTGAACCAGAACCT
>JAJDXU010000017.1 GCA_022823105.1 Dehalococcoidia bacterium | reverse complement strand
CCGGGCGTTGGCATTTGCAGTTTGATGCTACATTCACCAACCGTTCCACCGCTCCGTATCCGGTGACTCGGCGGTTAAAGCACAATGACGTTGAGTTGGAGTCCTATCTGGGGTCTACTGACGAACAGTCGAATCTGGCTGGCATTCGGTACAAGGTTCCCGGCGGCCAATGGGTCGACATGGGGAGACGGGAATTTACGACCAGCAATTGGTGGCCGGGCAATCGGCTGACCGGCCAATTGTGGAATCCTGGTCTGCCTCATTTGCCAAATAGCGATGAATCCGTCCAAGCGGTCCTGGATACAATTCAGGTGAACTACGGATCGCACGAGAGGGTTTTCGCGAATTCCCCAACTCGATCAAGCCCTCGTCGCACCTATGACCCCAATTCGTTAGAAACCGATCCGGAAGGCGATTCAGTCCCCAGTTATCTGGCCAATCTGTATCGCCGGAACACCGATCAATGGCGGAGGTTGAAATACCGTCTGGAACGATTTGGAAGAGAGTCAGAACTGTTCGACGAGATTCAGGTCCGGTCGTTTGGCAAGTCAGATGGGGACCCTTTCCAGATACAGGTACGCAAGTATAGTGGCCCGAGGTACAGGCCGCGGAAAGGTCCTTGGCGCAACTTAGTCGACGTAGGTTACGGTGTGAGTCAAGCTTTGCCGTTGTTGACCGAATTGATGGAGTCAGAGGTTTCCACCCTGTTCCTGCTGCAACAACCGGAGGTTCACCTCCACCCAAAGGCCCAGGCCGCGCTGGGCACACTGTTCTGCCACGTGGCGAGTGGCGGCGAGCACCAACTCCTTGGAGACCACCAACTCTTCATTGAGACGCACAGTGACTACATCATTGACCGAGTGCGGATGGACGTGCGCGATGGGACGACCGGGCTCAAGCCCGAGGACGTGTCAATCCTGTACTTCGAGCCTGGGGGTCTGGCGGTGAAGATCCACTCGATCCGGATGGATAAGATGGGAAACGTGCTTGATGCGCCGTCGTCGTACGGGAAATTCTTTATGGAAGAGATCAACCGATCAATCGGTCTGATCAAGCCTGATGTGCGCAATAGTTGACAACAACGTGCGTGATCAGGTTTTCGGAGAGGACAGCGATTCTCCCGCGGGCAAGTTCTTTTTGGAGTGGTTAAGCGCAGGGCGGGGAAAACTGGTAGTGGGCGGCGAGCTTCTCCGAGAGCTGCGTGGTTACGGGGACTTCAATCGTTGGTTGAGAACCGCGTTGACGCGAAATATCGCGCTGGCGATCGATGACGACGAGGTCGATATTGAAACCCAAGCAATACGCGATCAGCGAGTTTGCCGTTCCGATGATGAACATGTGGTTGCCTTGGCACGAGTGAGCGGCGCTCGGCTGCTCTTTACCAACGACCGCGCTTTACAAGATGACTTCAGAAATGCTCGTATAGTCCCCGGAACACGCGGCCGGATCTACACCACGGTCGAATTCACTGACGTTCGCCGGACCCACCGCAACCTGCTGCGCCGCACTGACCTCTGCGCCGCGTGATGCTCGACGGCATCCCTGTGGTATATTTATGCGGCATTTTTGATGCCTATTCTTGGTTAGCAGGAGCGCGTTTGATATGCCCGCCAGCGCAGAGATTACCCCCATTCCCAACGGCACTGTAACGTCGGCCCAGGGCTTTTCGGCCGGCGGCGTGTTCATCGGCCTGAAGACGCGAGGCGAGGACAAGCTGGACCTGACCCTGCTGGTGTCCGACACCGAGTGCTCCATCGGCGGCGTCTTCACCACGTCGGCCATCCGCTCGGCCACCGTTGACCTGGACCGGGAGCGAGTCGCCACGGGTCGGGGTCGCGCGCTGATCGTCAACGCGGGGATCGCCAACACGTGCGTGGGCGCGCAGGGCTACAAGGACGCCGAGGAGATGACCCGCCTGGCCGCCGAAAAGCTGGGCCTGGCCGCCGAGGACGTGCTGGTGTGCAGCACCGGCGTGATCGGCGTGGAACTGCCCATGTCGCTGATCCGCTCGGGCGTCACCGAGATCGAACTCAAAGCGGACGGCGGCGGCGAGATGGCCCGCGCCATGATGACCACCGACACCCATCCCAAGGAAACGGCGGTGTCGTTCGTGGCGTCCACCGGGCAGACCATCACCGTCGGCGGCGTGGCCAAGGGGTCCGGCATGATCCACCCCAACATGGCGACCATGCTGACCTTCACGGCGACCGACGCGGCGGTGGACCCGGGGTTCCTGCAGCAGACGGTCAAGGCGGTGGCCGACGAGACGTTCAACATGCTGACCGTCGATGGCGACAGCAGCACCAACGACACCTACCTGGCCTTCGCCAACGGGCGGGCCGGCAACCCGGTGATCGACGAGCGGTCGCCGGACGCCGACAACCTGCGCGCCGCGATGCACCAGGTGGCCGCCAACCTGACCACAATGCTGGCGCGGGACGGCGAGGGGGCCACACGGCTGATCACGGTGCAGGTGGACGGCGCGCGCCATGCGGCGGACGCTCGGCTGGCTGCCAAGACCATCGCCGGGAGCAACCTGGTCAAGTCGGCAGTGTACGGCGCGGACCCCAACTGGGGCCGGCTGATGATGGCCCTGGGCCGCAGCGGCGCCGAGGCCACCGAGGAAAAGGTTGACCTGTTCGTCAACGGCGTGTGCATCATGGAAGCCGGCACCCCGATACCGTTCCACCGGGACGCGGTGGTCGCGCTGATGTCGGGCGAGCACGTGGACTTCCGCGTGAGCCTGAACCTGGCCGACGGTGCAGCTACGGCGTACGGCTGCGATCTGACCGAGGACTACGTGATCATCAACAGCGCGTATACGACGTAGTGAGTCACGGAAGCGCGTGACGCGGTACCGTTCTCGCCCTGGGTAAGGCGTGATGCCAAATATTCTACAAGACGGCCCGTACCGCTTCTTTTTCTATTCAGCCGACCGAGGACAGCCTCCTCACGTACACGTTGAACGCGACGGTCGTATAGCGAAGTTCTGGTTAGAACCGTTGGAACTGGCGAGGGACGGGGGTTTGCGCCGCAGGGATATCAGCAACGTCCGAAGAATAATCGAGGCGCATCAACAAAATTTTTTGGAGAAATGGAATGAAGTCTTCGCGGGGAGTTGACAACTGCACGAGCCGATCGGTTGACGTCAGCCTTTCAGATGAGTTCCTAACGGTGGTCCTCGATGATGGGCGGAACGTGAGCGTGCCGCTCGACTGGTACCCCAGATTGTACGAATCGACTCGCTCGGAAAGGGACAACTGGCGATTCCTCGACGATGGGAGAGGGATCCGTTGGGATGACATTGACGAGGACATCAGCGTTGTTGGGCTGCTGGAAGGGCACCGTTCCGGAGAAAGTGAAACTTCATTGAACCGGTGGCGGGCCGCCCGTAACCAGGTCAAGGAATGAAATCGCATTACCTACTCCTGCTGCCACGCTGAAACCATGCCACACTCTTCATCAGAGCCGCCCATTGTCGTCAAAATCGGCGGCAGCACGCTGGGCGGAAACGATACGTCGCTGCAAGACCTGGTCGCGCTGCACCGCGACGGCAAGCCCATCGTCATCGTGCACGGCGGCGGCAACGTCATCAGCGAGTGGATGCAGCGGCAGAACCTGGCCCCCAACTTCGTGAACGGCCTGCGGGTCACCGACGCGCCGTCGCTGGAGATCGTGGTTGCCGTGCTGGGCGGGCTGGTGAACAAGGAACTCACCGCGCTGATGCAGCATCTGGGCGGGCCGACCATCGGCATCAGCGGGATGGACGGGCGCCTGCTGCAGGCCAGGATCGCCAACCCCGACCTTGGCTACGTGGGCGAGATTGTAAAGGTGGACCCCGCGCCGGTGAACGCCATCCTGTCGTCGGGGTACATCCCGATGATCTCACCCATCGCGGTGGACGTGAGCGAGGGCAGCGACCACGTTGGGCAGCCGCTTAACATCAACGGGGACACAGCGGCCGGCGCGCTGGCCAACGCCCTGGGGGCGCAGAGCGTGGTGTTCCTGACGGACGTTGCCGGCGTGATGGACAACGGCGGGCGGGTCATTCCCCGTTTGACTGCCAGGACCGCCGAGGCGTTGCGTGAGTCCGGCGTGGCGCGGGGCGGGATGCTGCCCAAGCTGGCGGCGTGCCTGGACGCAATCGCCGACCGCGCGGTGCCCAGCGCGCACATCATCGACGGGCGGGAGCCGGGGGCGCTGATGGAATGCGTGAACGGGCGGCCAATAGGGACGCGGATTACACCGTGAGCCGGCCTGCAATCCGTTGAACAAATAAGGGCGGGTGCTACACCCGCCCTTATGATTGGAGCGATCAGATTGAATGGTTGTCTGGTCAATCGGATTCCAGGTATCTGACGGGAATCTCGTACCAGTACGGCCGTCCGCTGGCAAATATCGGTTCCACTTCGGGATCCATGAACCACGAAGCCACCACAGCATGGGCAGGTTGGCCTGTGAACAGGGACAAACAAGTGGCGATGCGGATTGCGCGGCGGGTGTAAGGTTTCTCTGCCGTGACACAAGATTCGACTACAACGTATTGGGTTTCTCCCGTCTCCCGATGTTTCGCGGCGATGATGATGTCAGCCGTTTCAAGGTGCTTCAAATCCACCGGCGCGATATTGGCTTTGTCGTTGTCGATGAGGTCAAAGAGCGTGTCGTCGTCCATGATGCTCGTCTGCCAGCAACCAGTCATGCGAGCGATGGTACGAGAAGCCCGGAGGGCACAATCTCGAGCATAGAATAGCCACAACGAGTTGGGCTGTTGTCGGACATTATCCGTCGCGGTCATTGGCTTTTGTTCTTCACGCTCCGAAAGGAGCGCGCAGCGGTCGCTTATACAGCGCAGGGGCGAATAATCATTCGCCCCTGCAATTGAACGGTATTTGCAGCCCGTTTTAGGCGGCGATCAGGTCCTTGGCGATGGCGTCGGGAATCAGGTCGCCCTGCTCAGCCAGGTGGGCCTTGATGGCCTCGGCGGCGGCGTTCACCATCTCGGGATCCAGGTTGGCGGCAGCTTCCGGGTATCCGGCTTCGGTCAGATAGGCGCCCGTCTGCTCACGCAGGATGTCCAGCGACCAGTCGAGCTGCGCCGCGCTCTCTTTGACGTCCTCGGGATAGTCCACGTGGGATCCGCCGGCGCCCAGCTTGTCGTAGCCGCCCTTGTGCCAGTGGCCGCGGGCTCCGTGGGGGTCGAACCGGATGATCTCAACGCCCTGGACGTCCACGCCGAAGGTGGGGCCGCCGAACTTGGCCTTGAGGCAGCGCAGGGGCCACAGGTACATGGTGACGTCGCCCTGCTTGCTGAGAGGCCGGACCATTACTTTGCCCAGATAGGACTCGCCGTCGATCATAGTTGCCATTGAAATTTCCTCCATCTTCCGCCGGTGGCGGACACGTTTCGGCGTATAGTAGCACAAAGCCACCGGATGCCCAACGGCGGCGTTGGAGCGACACGCTGTTGGGCTGGAGGGAAAGCGGCCACGAATGATTGTGTCCTCGAACAGTTCTTGCCCCACCGGGAACGGATCATGCGGTGATAGTCAACAAATTTGTGCGCCAATAACTGGGGCTGATATACCCTGCTAAATGCCCAATCTCCAACCCACTAGGCCTAAGGGGAGCACCGGGTTAGTCCGGGCAGTAATGGCGATCATGCTGGGTTGGCCACTGTCAGCGCGATCCGAGGCATTATCAAGGTCGTGGACATAGCGAGAGAGTTGGCTTGGATAACCGGTTATATACCGCATCCAGATACGGATAAGGCCGAACACGCGTGATGAATTTCGTGTCCACGAGGCGATATCAAATGGGGCACTAACATGAACGCACCCAATCAAACCAACTTTCGGGACAGGCTTTCTTTCAGAGCTCCTGCGTCGATATAGCCGTCCCTTATAGAACGCTCTAGGAACGCTTTGACTTTTGGCATTGGCACGCGCTCTACACTGCTTGTTGTGATCGACTGTACTAAATCAAGGATATTAGCCGCCGTCAAATCTACTATATCGCGATGGAGATTGTTGGCTTCCTGATGTAACGTCTTTCCCGGGGTCTGGACTACCCGGAGATTCATCCTGTCGAGTGCGTCAGCTTCGAGGACTGCGTAGTCGAAGTTAGTGAGATTGCACCGACCGGCTGCGAGTCCGGCGACAACCTGTTGAATTTCATCGTCCGAATCAACCAAATACACCGAGAGCACGTTGATTTTTGTAGAAAAGTCGACGAGTGCATCACTCTGCCGATCCGAAGTGAACCCACTTAGCCACGAAGGAGCAGACCAACGGGATTTACGCACTGTTCTGAGAAATTTCGGCATCAAGTTTACCCGTAAATTGTTCAATGACCAGTTTCAGGTTGTCCCTCAGCCACCCTTCGTTTTCCGTTTCATGAGCTGTCTGCAACGCTGGCAGCGCAGACGGGTCGTCCAGGAACGACAATCCGAGGCCTGCCGCATCGCGTATCCTGGGACTGGAGGACTTCAAGCTGTCCTTTAGAACACGTAAGCGCCTTTCGCGCGAAGGTTCATGCTCAATCAACCCGAATTGCCGTAACAGTTCCTCTCCGGTTTCGTTTGTGTTCTCCATTCGCCACAGAATGCGTTCCCAAGCAGCGACAGCAACCGGACCGTAATTCACGACGGATTCATGGACACGGGTAGCGAATTCAGAACCCATGCCGTCCTCGAAGTACTCGTTTTCGGCATTATGAACGAACAGCACAAATTTCCCGGCTAATTCGCTTTCGCACAGCAATTCTCGCTCGATGCTGTCAGCAGTGGAGTTTTCTGCGGATCGCGGTGGGGAGGGATAAGTGCTGGAAAAATCAGCAACGGCGGGCGGAATTTCTTTATCCGCATGGGTAGCAAGCCACACATCCCATAGGTTGGTGCCGTCCTCAGACCATACCTGCTGATCCCCCGCATAACTGGGATCTGTTGATGCTGGGGACACGAATTTTCCCCATATAGCTTCGTCGCCGAACAAGAAATAGCCTCGACGGAGTGCCGGCTCAGCGGTTGCGTCAATGGTTTTTGGTGAGGCTGCGGAGATCATGATATATCCCCCTTGTCGGCTATTTCTAAGGATAAATCCACGAGTTCGCCGAGGATCTCCTTAGCTTTGTCATTCGGGATGCTCCTGGTCCCGTCGATTTGGGCTGTGTTGATGTCAAGTTGCAGGCTCGCAGCGTATCTGATTTCGCTCGTCGACGCTGCTGCTCCAGCACTCCCTACCGGGCCGAATGAGACGGTTTGGTTTTGTGCTATAGACCAAGTGGCTAACCGATTGATCCACAACCCGGAAGCATATTGGCTCCGACGTCTTCGGTTGACTTGGAATGAAAAGTCTGGGGTATCTAGGTCGTTGAAGCGAAGGCCAGGGAGCGCAGTGCCAAGCTCCGTGAACGCTTCGGCGATCTCCGTGGCAGGGGCGAGGAATAACGCACCGACCGCTAAGCGATTGATACCCGAAACCATATCAACAAGAAGATGGCTGGGTGGGATCAGTTCTCGCGCAACCTGCTGGTATGGTCCCCCGAATGTGTTCCATACATCTCCGCTTCCCGGGTTAGGAGTATTGGCCGGTTGTTGAATAAGATCGACCCGATCAGGGCGAATGTTCGCTATCCAATGTTTGCCGCTCGCTTGAGCGCCAACTACCCTGACACCCTCCAGATTTCTGGTCTCGTCCTGTTGGGGTGCGATACCAAATGCTCTAACCCAAAAATCATGGACTGCGCTCCCCACATCTCCGCCAACGTGAAAGATGGTGACGCGCAACTGCTGGGCCGACCAATCAATACTAGGTTGATGAGTGTCGGCAGTGGTGGTCAACCTTGATACCTCCGTGTTAGGGTCGCACATTTTCAGCAGGGCGACCGCACCCCTATGGTACACCAGGGCTACTACGCGCGCTAGCCGCCCTACTCATCTTCAGGGCCATTCGATTATCCCGACCGCACCCAACGAACGACGCTATAGCGATCCCTCAACCACCGTCCGCTCGTCCTTCGACAAGTTCAGCATGAGCGGACTAGGTATTCGTAGAGCAATAATCGAAAGGCTGTGGAGATCATGTCGGATCAACGGGTTGTGCGGAGGGGCAGGGAGTATACTGTGGCGTCCGCGATAATCAATCCAAGTTGTTGTTTGCTGCGTATCCAGTTCAGATGCATCCCATACTGTGAGTAACGTTATGCCATTCCCAATGCGCCGCATCATGCCCGGCGTGGTCATCCTGACCGCGCTGCTCCTGACCGCAGCAATTGCCTGTGGACCCAGCGCCGAACAGACTCCAGCATCCGAGAACACTACCAACGATACCACCACGACCACCTCGCCGACGGAGGCTCCGGCCGCCGCAGCCGCATCGTCGGGCGGAACGGCAGAGCAGCCGGCGACAACACAGCCGTCAGGGGACACCAGGGCCAGCGAGTCCAGTGGAACGACCAGCCAACAGCCCACCGCCGCGCCGGAAAGCCAGGCGCAGGCCGATCCGCCGGCCGCGCCCGCAAACCCGCCGGCGGCCGCAGTGCCGGTGGCCACGGACATTCCGGCGATCGAGGGCATCGACGCGTGGCTGAACACGGAGATGGAACTCCAGATTGGCCAGCTGGCCGCCGAGGGCAAGGTGGTGCTGGTGGACTTCTGGACCTACACCTGCATCAACTGCATCCGCACCCTGCCGTTCCTGCGGGACTGGTGGGCACAGTACGAGGACGACGGCCTGGTGATCCTGGGGATTCATACGCCGGAGTTCGAGTTCGAGAAGGACTACCAGAACGTGGCCGACGCCATCGATACGCACAGCGTGGGTTGGCCCGTCGCCCAGGACAACCACATGACCACGTGGCGGAACTTTGAAAACCGCTACTGGCCGGCCAAGTACCTGTACAACATCCGGGGCGAGATGATCTACTCGCACTTCGGCGAAGGCGCGTACGCCGAGACCGAGGAACGCATCCGCAACGCGCTGGTTGAGGCGGGCGCCGACCTGTCGGACGACCCATTCAACCCGCCCCAGGACCAGGCCAGGGACGAGGCCTGGAAATCGAGCCGGGGGATCGTGACGCCTGAGCTTTACGCCGGTTGGCACCGTAATTTCCTGACCGCGCGGGCGGGCCGGCCTCCCTACGTGGCGCAGCAGGAATACTTCGACGCGATCCTCAACGCCGACGACCGGGGCCAGGAGACCACCGCCGTCATCGATGTCATGGTGCCCCAGGGCATCCAGCCGCACAAGCTCTACTTCCAGGGCGAGTGGTCGGTGGAGCCGGAGCGCATCCGCCACGCTCGGGTCACCGAGGACCTGGAGGACTACCTGGCCCTCAACTACGCGGCCAAGAGCGTGAACGCGGTGCTGACCTCGGATTCGGGTGAGCCGTACGAGGTCGTCATCACGGTGGACGGCGCGATGCTGACGCCCGAGAACGCCGGCGAGGACATACAGTGGGACGACACCGGCGTATCCTTCGTGTCCGTGAACGAACCGCGGATGTACGCGCTGATCGACAACCCCGGCTACATGCCCGAGTCCTTCCTGACCATGCGCTCCAACTCCGACGATTTCGGGCTGTTCGCCTTCACGTTCGGCGTCTACGCCGAGGGGCCGTGATGCTGCGCCGAAGCCTCGTCGCCATCGCCACCGTCGCCATCGTCTCGTTGGCTGCCGTCGGCTGCGCCAGTTCCGCGCCACCGCCTGCGCCGACGGAACGGGCGGCGGTGGTGGTGCCCACGGTCGACTACAGCGATGATGCCATCAAGTCTCACCTGGCGACCAAGGTGCTGGAGGTGGGCACGCAGCGGGTGGCGTTCCTGCTGTCCACGGAGAAAGCGCTGGTGAAAGCGCCGCAGTCCCGGATAGTTGTCACGCGCCAGCAGGATGCCTCGCCGGGGGTCGAGGTGGCGGCGGGATACAACGAATGGCCCTATGGAGTGCGCGGGTCGTACAGCGCCCCAATCGACTTCCCGGAAGCCGGCGAATACCTGCTGACGGTGAGTCCCATCGGCGGCGAGATCGAGGGCGAGGCGCACATTCCCGTGACGGTGCTGGCGGACACTCCGGTGCCGTCGCTGGGAGACACCGCTCCATCCAGCGCAACCAAAACCCTCGGCGACGGGTTGGAACTGGCCGACGTCACCACCGCCTACCAGCCGGACGCCGGCCTCTATGAAGTGTCAGTGTCGGACGCCGTGGGATCGGGGAAGCCCAGCGTGATCGTGTTCGCGACGCCGGCGTTCTGCACCAGCCCGACCTGCGGCCCGCAGGTGGACACGGTGGCGGAGCTGCGCGCCGAGCACCCCGAGGTCGCCAACTACATCCACGTTGAGCTTTATGACAACCCCGCCGAGATCCAGGGCGATTTGAGCCAGGCCGAATTGGTTCCGGCGGCCGACGAGTGGGGATTCACCCAGATACCGGGATGGACCAACGAGTCGTGGGTGTTCGTGCTGGACGCCGACGGGGTGATCCGCCAGCGATTCGAGGGATTCGCCACGCTATCCGAGCTGGAGGCCGCGCTCATGGAAGTTGTGGGATCATAGGGCGCCGTTCCGACAACGGGTCCGACTGGCGACCACACAGATACTTGAGGGTGGTGTTCACTCTCACCCCAACCCTCTCCCATCAAAGGAGAGGGCAGTTTTTTGTAACGCCGAATCGCGCTGGGATATGATTGGACCATCCGAAACTGATCGGTGGTCGCACTGCGCACAGTCGTGCGCCGCCTGAATGGGGGAGATATGATGGCAGCATCTCTGATCACGATTCCGGCGCGGCGCGGCAAAGCCGCCTTCGTTGCGCAGGGCCAGACGGTCCGGGTGATCAACACCCACGGTCAGCAGGTGGTGGACACGTGGGCGTTCTGCCGGGAAGACCTCACCGAGTTCATGTCCATGGAGCACTCGCGCACCTCGCTGAGGCGCATCATGCCGACGGTGGGACAGGCCATGGTCACCAACCGGCGCCGGCCCATCCTGATGCTGGTTGAGGACACATCGGGCGGGATTCACGACACGCTGCTGGCGGCGTGCGACCGCTACCGGTACGAGCTGCTGGGGTGCGAGGAATACCACGACAACTGCACCGACAATCTGGCGGCGGCCCTGGCCGAGCTGGACCTGACCCCGCCCGAAACGCCCAGCCCGTGGAACCTGTTCATGAACATTCCGGTGAGCGCAGACGGCCGGGTCGGTTTCGAGCCGCCGGTGTCCGGGCCTGGGGACCACATAACGCTGCGAGCCGAGCTGGACTGCGTAGTGGCGTTTTCGGCGTGCCCGCAGGACATGGTGCCCATCAACGGCGTCGATTGCACGCCGACGGAGGCGCATTTCCAGGTGTTGTAGGTGGTGCGTCTCCCGCCAGTGGGCAGATGCTGCGCTGCTGCAAGCGGCTACCGCGGAAACTCCGGTCATTACGGCGGACTTGGGCCTGTATCTCGCCGCCTCTGAATCGGATCCGTACAGCGTGATAAATTTCTCCCACCATCGCAACCTGTAACCAAGACCGTATTTCCGTATGGAACAGCAGTTGAGCGTAAGGTGCTCAGACAAAGCCCCCGCCGCAGATGGCGGGGGCTTTCGATGTTCCGGGCAGCGACCGGTTGCCTGAGCTACTGGGGCACCGCCTTGATGGTTTCCAGGTGGCTGAAGTTGCTGGCCGCGGTGCCGGGGAACTTGTACTCGGCGATTATGTCCGGGTCGATGGCCACCTGGAAGAATATCCAGAGTAGCGGAATCACCGAGTAGTTGTCGTACTTTTCGTTCCCGATTTCCCTGATCAGCCGGTCACGTTCGCTGGGGTCGAGGGTCAATGACAACTCGTCCCACGTTTGCGAGATGGTGTCGGTCTCGTACTGGTGGACCACACCGCCGGGCAAGTTGAAGAGGCGTATCTGCTCCTGCAACGGACGGCGCACGGTGCGGAATGGTGCCGCGAAGCCGTGGAACTGCTTGGTGCGGTACTGAGGGCGGATCGCGGAGAATTCCAGGCTGACGATCTCGACGTCGATGCCGATTTCGGTCCAGAAGATGCTGATAGCCTCCGCGATGTCCGGGAGTTCCGGCACGCCGGGCAGCGTGTGAGAGCCGTACATCTTCAGTTTGAACCCATCCGGATAGCCGGCCTGGGCCAGCAGCTCCTTGGCCGCCTCGGGGTCATAGCCGTACTCTGACTCCCAGCGATCCTCCCATTCCGGGTTCCATCCGGGCAGGGTGGGATGGTAGCCGTGCACCAGCATGGGCGCGCCGCCGCCCTTGAAGATGAACTCGTTGATGTCTTCCCGGTTGATCGCCTTGTTCAGAGCTTTGCGCACCAGGCGGCCGGAGTCGCTGGACACCTCCCACGGCATGGCGTTTGCCTGGACGTACGCCTCGTCTCCGGCGGTGTAGTATTGCCCGCCGAGCTTGACCCACGTCAGGATGGCGCCGAGCCCGCTCTGGGAGATTTCCATGCCCTCCGCCACCGCCTGGGCCAGCACGTCGCGGGGCAGTTCCGCCATCTGGGCTTCGCCGGTGAGGAGCATCGCGAGCCGGGTGGCGGATTCGGGAGCCCAAACCTGTTCCATCTCGCGGAAAGCGGCGTCGGGAACGCGCCAGTGTTCGTAGGGTACGCGCTCATAGACGATGGACTGGCCCACCTCGCGCTCGAGGTAGCGGTACGGGCCGGTGGCGACGAGCTGCTCCTCCACGCCCTCCTGGCCGTGCTGGTCCCAGTGGTCCTTGCTCAGCATCACCAGGTCGCCGCTGAGGGAGAAGAAGAAATCGAGGCCCGGGTCCGGTTTCGCCAGGCGGAAGATCACCGTGTGATCGTCAACCACCTCGATGTCCTGCACCGTCTCTGCCCAGGTGTTTCGGAAGCTGTTGAGGTTGTCTTCCGACGGCCCCATGAGACCCCGCATGTGGACGACGTCCTTGGCGTCAAAGGCTCCATAGTCGAAGTGGAAAGGAACATTCTCCCTCAACTCCAGCGTCCAGGCCTTGCCGTCGGGGGACATTTCCCAGTCGGTGGCCAGCATGGGGGTGTAGGCGCCGGATTCGGGGTCGATGTCCAGCAGAGTTTCCACCATGGGGCTGAGCTGGGTCAGCAGGCTGCGCGGCCCGCTCCAGGGCAGGTTGGTTTCCTTGGGCGGAATGGTGAATGCGATGCGAAGGCGGTCGATCTTGGCCTCGCCACCCATGGCCTCGGGAGCCGCGGCCGTCGCCTCGGGCATGGCCGTTGCGGCGGCGGAGGCGGGAGCCTGCGCGGGCGTCGTGGCCGCCGGCTGGGCCGGCTGTGCGGCCGCCTGGGATCCGGAGGCCGCGGGCGCCGCGGGAGCGGCGGCGGATTCCTGCTGCGGCGCGGCGGGTTCGGTGGCCGCGCCTCCGCAGGCGACGATCACGGCCAGGAGCAGGAGCGCCGGGAAGAGCAGCCAAGTCCTGGGATGATTGAGACGTAACCTCATATCGATACCTCCTCGATGAGATCTACGATGGCGTGGCAATCAGACGTTGCGGAGCTTGGGGTCGAGCTTGTCGCGCACCCAGTCGCCGAACAGGTTCAGGGACATCACGGTCAACAGGATGGCGATGCCGGGGAACATGGCGACCCACCAGGCATCGACGATGAGTTCGCGGCCGTCGGACACCATGAGGCCCCACGCCGGGGTGGGCTTGGGAATTCCCGCGCCAAGGAAGCTCAACGTGGCCTCCAGCAGGATCACCTGCCCGATCTCTAGCGTGCCCAGCACGATGACGGTGTTCACGACGTTGGGGAATATGTGCCGGACCATGATCCGGAAGTTGGAAGCGCCGGCCACCCTCGCGCGGGCCACGAAGTCCTGGGACTTGATGCTCAGGGTGTCGCCCCGAACCATGCGGGCGTACCGGGACCAGAAGATGCCGGCGATCACCGCAATCACCGTGCCGAAGCTGGCGCCGATGGCCGACACCAGCACCAGCGCAAGCAGGATGGCCGGAATCGATAAGCCGATATCGACGATCCGCATTACCAGGTGGTCCAGGCTGCCGCCGAAGTAGCCCGCGGCGAGTCCCAGGGCGGTGCCGATGACGCCGGAGATGAACACCGCGATCAGGGACACCGTCAGGGAGACGCGGGCCCCATAGATGATGCGGCTCAGCATGTCGCGGCCCTGCTTGTCAGTGCCCAGGATGTGTCGCCACGTGCCGCCGGGCTTGACCTCCACGCCGTTGACCGTCTCGGCGGGGGTCCAGACGGGAGGCTGCAGGCGGTTGCGCAGGCTGCCCTTCAGCGGGTCGTGGGGCGAGACCTGGCCGGCGAATATGGCCGGTATCACCAGGACGATGAGCAGAATGGTGACCGGGAAAACCGGATACTGGCGTATCTGTGATGCGATCCGCCAGGTCCCTGAAATGCTCGGCTGGGGCAGTTGGTTGGGCAGTGCGATGTTGGCCATGCTTCTCCTCTTCTACCGGTCTGGGGCAAGGGGCAACTGCCGTCGTCAGTCGTAGCGGATTCGGGGGTCGAGGTATGCGTACATGATGTCCACCAGCAGGTTGGCCAGGATGTAGATGGTGGCGAAGAAGAGCACCACGGTCTGGACGACCTGGAAATCGCGGGCGCGTACCGCGTCGATGGCCAGGAGCCCGACGCCGGGCCAGGCGAACACGGTCTCGGTCACCACCGAGCCGGTGAGGAAACTGCCCAGGATCAGGCCGAAGTAGGTCAGCGGCGTGATCAGGGCGTTGCGCAGGCAGTGCTTCCAGATCACGGCGCGCTCGGAAAGGCCCTTGATGCGCGCCAGTTTGACGTACTCGGTGTCCAGCACCTCCAGCAGGGAGGACCGGGTCAGGCGCATGATGGCGGCCACCTGGAACCAGCCCAGGGCCACGGCCGGCAGGATCATGTGCTTGATGCCCCCCTTTCCGGATGTGGGAAGCAGGTCCAACTGGACGGCAAAAATCCACATCAGGACGATACCCAGCCAGAAGGACGGTAGCGATTGGCCCAACAGGGCCACGATCTTGCCAAGGTAGTCGATGCCCGTGTCCTTCTTGACCGCGACGATCACTCCGATGGGCAGGGCGAGGATGATGCTCATCACCAACGCCAGCGAGGCCAGCTGGAGGGTCGCCGGGAACCGGCTTATGACCAGCTCCCGCGCGGTCTTGTCCTGCCACTTGAACGAGTCGCCAAAGTCTCCCTGGAGGACGTTGCTGACGTACTTGAAGTACTGCAGCGGAAGGGGCTTATCGAGTCCCCACGCTTTTTCGACCCGATCGAAATCTTCCTGCGTGGCCTCGATGGGCAGCAGTACGTCCAGGGGGTTGCCGGTGATCCTGGCCAGTCCGAAGACTATGATGCTGATGGCAACCAGGGCGATCAGGGAGTGAAAGACTCGGACTACGATAAAACGCTGCACAATCGCACCTCATGCCGCAACATCGTCAAGACCATTGATCTTGATACGAAAATCGTTTTCATCGTGGCTGTCGTTTCGTGGCGGCACTATAACAACGTTTGATGCCCAATACAACCTATTTCGTTGCATGATAAGGTACGATCATCGCTACTTTGATTTTCATCCCTTGATATTAACGAATCATGTCTACGATATTGAAAGTATAGTTCTCGTCGCGTTGCATGCGATACGGGACCGGAACGATGCCGTCATCACCCTTTGGAGCGCGTGGTTCCCCAGGTTCACCGAACGAGGACTGCCCCGAGCGTCGGCCGAGAGGCGCCGGTGCGCCGGTCCCGTTGCCTGACCGGGCATCTCACCCATACCCACCTTGCCCAACCTGGCGCTGCGAGCCCCACCCCCGCCCCCACTGACACTTCCGCCTTGCTCTAACCCCTGCCCCGTCCGTACCATATTACCCAGCGTCCCAATTCCAACCCGAGACCCAGGGCCGCGAGCACTGACCCAATGCCCACCTCCCAGCACCGCCAACCTCGCTCCCCCAAACCGCTCACCTGCCCGTCAATACCACCAAAACGCCGCCAAAACCCTGCCATCGACCCCCATTCAGCCCCACGGCCCGCCCAATCCCCTACTGGAGTGCGCGGAAATGAGAGGAAATGAGCGGGAAATCGATCTTTTCGTCCATTCACCACGCAATTGCCAGGCGGGTGCGCGTGAGGACAGGGCATTGAATTGACAGGACATGCGGGCTGGCGCAGAATGGCGCCAGTTGTGGGGCGACCACCCGACGAAACCGTTGTAATTCGAGTGGGATCTCGCTCCGATTCATCACCTGATTGGAGGAGGTCCTGATATGGCGTTTCCCGAGCGGATGAAGTTTGGCATCTTCCTCGGTCCGTTCCATCGTGTCGGCGAAAACCCCACGCTGGCCATGGAGCGCGATCTCGAGTTGATCGAGTGGCTGGACAAGCTGGGGTTCGACGAAGCGTGGATCGGCGAGCACCACAGCGCGGGCTGGGAGATCATCTCATCGCCGGAGGTGTTCATCGCCGCCGCCGCCCAGCGCACCAGGCGGATCAACCTGGGCACCGGCGTGGTCAGCCTGCCCTATCACCATCCCTTCATGGTCGCCAACTGGATGACGCAGCTCGACCACATGACCCGCGGCCGGGTGATGCTGGGCGTGGGCCCCGGCGCACTGCCCGGCGACG
>JAJDXU010000416.1 GCA_022823105.1 Dehalococcoidia bacterium | reverse complement strand
CCCGACCGGCCATGCCATCATTACGGATGGTAATTTGCGACAGGCAATCCTGCAAGTCGTGGCCAAATTCCGCCACGCAACCGTAGCCGCGGGACCTGATCTTTCCGACACACATCTCAACGGCGTCGCGCAGGTTGTCGTGAACCCCCGAGAACGCGCTCACCAGGTCGTCGCACTCCTGACCCAGGGATATCACGGGCCGTTGGTTGTATGGATCGTAGTAGCCGCCGGGATCGTCGGGTGGGACATCAGGGGACAGGTAGAATTTCAGAATCTCGAGGTAGAAGTCGTGCACATCTTGGGGACCCCGATTGCTCTGGGCGCTGTCGATGCCATGACCGACCAACGCGCCGGCGTCGATCAGGGAGACTCGGCCCGAACCCGGCGAGTAAAACACATTGTGCGGGCCCAGATCCAGCAAGGCATATCCCGCGGCCTCGTAGGTTTCTTGCGCCGCCAGGAGTTGAGCCTGTATTGGCCACGTCCCAGCTCCCGCGGGCAGTGCCATCGGATGCAACGCGAACAGGTTCTGGCCGAGCCCGATGGGTACCCTGAGAATGCGGCTGCGAGGGTCGCCGACCAGCGGAATACCCTGCGACCTCTCCTCGACTCGTACTCGATACGGTTGGCCGCAATCGTCTCCAAAATACTCGTCATGGATGGCGGCATCCGAGACCCCGACCACGCGGGGCACCGCGTCGCAATTCTGCCCGGCCCGTTCATATGCTTCCAGTGTTCGAGTGGTCCGCTCCTCAATGGGGCCGTGCATCTGCCGGCGCACAGCCTGCGGCGATGGACGCTTCAAAACGACCTGCTGACCGGTTTCCCGGTCAACGGCGGAGCGAACGTCGTAATCGGCTCCGCTGCCGAGCGCGCCGGTCAGTTCAAATCTGTCCAGGGTTACGGTGTCCACGCTTGCGTATCCAATTTATTCGCGCCGGCACAGGATGGTCACCCAGTCCTCGCGTTGGCGGATTTCGTCAATCACCAGCCCGGCGTCGGTTATGGCGGAAACGGCTTCGTCATGCTGGTCAATGATGATGCCGGAGGCGACAAACACGCCGTCGATTGCCAGCAGGTCCGGGATCGCCGGTGAAACCAAACGGATTCCACGCGCGCTGATGTTGGCTACGGCGAGGTCGTATGTCCTGCCACGGGTGGCGCCGCTCGGTATGCTGCCCGATTCGGCGTTCACGAGGTGGTCGAGGCCGGTCCGGCGGAAGTTCTTGCGCGCTGCTCTTACCGCACTGCTGTCGATGTCCACCGCGGTAATCTGAGTGGCGCCCAGCTTGGCTGCGGCAATCGTGAGGATTCCAGAGCCCGTTCCCACGTCGAGAACAGAGTGTCCTGGTTTGATCAGCTCTTCGAGGGCTTCCAGGCAAGAATAGGTGGTCGGATGATAACCGGTCCCGAACGCCAAGCCGGGATCCAGGTCGATCACCACGTCCCCCGGCTGCTCTTGGTATTCAATCCACGAGGGTTTGATCACCAGGTGTTGGCCCACGCGCAACAGTGTGAAATGCTTTTTCCAGGAGTCGCGCCAATCCTCATCGGCGCCCAACGGGGTTATGAGCAGTTCACCAAGGTCCGCGACGCTGGCAGCCAACTTGATGCCCACCTCGATGTGGGCCAAACGTTGACGGGAAAGGCTGGGCAGGTAGGAGCGCAGGACCGCATGCTCTCCCGGTTTTGTCTCCACGCTCAAGCCGTAACCGTACCGCTCGAATAAATAAGAGACCGGTTCAACGTACTCAAACGGGACGGTGATGCTTAGTTCGTGCCAGGACATTGGAAGTGCGTAACCGCGATTCGTGTTGTTGGCGTTGCGTTCAGGGAGAGCTTGCCCAGCGACGGTGGGGTGGTCAGTCGTCTTTGGGCGCGAAAGTATCTTTTAAACGGTCGAACAAACCCTTCTGCCTGTCATCACTGGATTGCCCCTGGGTTTCATCATCGGATGGTGGGTCGGCGGCCGCCTCTTGAGGTTCCGGTTTCTGCGACGCGCGCGGTTTGCGGCTGCGCCTGGCCTTTGATGACGCCGCCTGAGGCGGAGCATTGCCGTGGTTGTCGAACGAATACGCCAGGTCTTGCAGGAGTTTGCGCTGGTACTTATTCAGCCTTTGGGGGATGTTCACGTCCACCATGACCCTGATATCGCCCCTGCGATTGGTCGCTCGTCCGTCCCGCCGAAGGCGCGGGACGCCGTAACCGCGTATCCGGAACACGCGCCCGGACTGCGTGCCCGCTGGAATCTCCAGGTCGACCTCCTCTCCATCCAGGGTCGGGATCTGCTTGGAAGAACCAAGCGCCGCCTCCGCGATGTTGATTCCCATCCTCAGCACGAGATCCTCGTCATCGCGGGCGAACAACTCGTGATCCTGCACTCGAACCTGTACGTAAAGATTGCCGGGAGGACCGCCGTTCGCCCCGGCGTCACCCTCTCCAGTGATGCGGACCTGCATCCCCTCATTTACGCCGGCCGGGATGGTGACGGTACGTGTTCGTTGGCGTCGCTCGTAGCCGCGGCCCCGGCAGTTGTGGCAGTGGGTCTCAATGTATCGCCCCGATCCGTTGCATGCAGCGCACGGAGACGTGACTGCGAATTGCCCGAATACGCTCCGTTGGGCCCTTCGAACCTGGCCCGATCCGTTGCATGTGGTACAGGTGGAGATAGGAGTGCCGGGTTCGTTGCCAGCACCTGAGCAAAGGTGGCAGGGCTCGACTCGTTGGATGTCGATGTCCCGCTCACATCCGAAGACCGCCTCTTCAAACGTTAGATTCACTCGATGAGTGATGTCTTCTCCGGGCCTAGGCTGGTTGGACGTTCGGGTCGTGCCTCCGAAAAAGGTGTCGAATATATCCCCGAACCCGCCGAATGGATCGAACCCGTCAAACGGCCGGTCCCCGCCGCCGTTTACTCCCGCGTGGCCAAATCGGTCGTACCGGGACCGTTTCTCCTGGTCGCTGAGGACCTGATAAGCCTCGTTGATCTCCTTGAACTTGTCCTCGGCGCCCGGAGTCTTGTTCCGGTCCGGGTGGAACTCCATGGCTTTGCGACGGAAAGCGCGACGAATCTCCTCGTCGTTCGCGCTCCGTTCTACGCCCAGGGTCTCGTAGTAATCGACTGGCATGAGTTCAAATAAACCAAGCGTGCTAGCTACGGATTATATCCGAGTGCGGTTCGATTGCTCAACAAGGCCGTTAGCTTGCAACTACCAGGGCGTTGCCACACGTCCCATGCCCCCTGTGGAGTTTGATAAAATCCAGTCAGAGACCAGATCCGTAACTGAAGGAGGTTCCACATGTCCATCGCCAGGCTTTACACAGGAGAGGACGGTCAGTCGCACATCGAAGAGTTGGATTTGGAGTCGCATCCCGAATTGGCGGCTATGCAGTCTACCACCGGCATCGTGTTCCGGCGGGTTGAGTCCGGATACTTCAGCGACTGGCACTGTGCTCCGCGGCGACAGTTCGTGATCACGCTGGAAGGCGAGGTTGAAATTGGCCTGGGCGACGGATCGGTCCATCGTTTCGGGCCGGGACATGCCACTCTGGCCGAGGACCTGACCGGGCAAGGCCACACGACCCGCGCTGTCGGGGACGGACCGCGGCTGACGGCGACCATCCCCCTGGACGGGTAGCCGACAGACCCTCGGATCCTGACCATAACCCGCACTGAGCAAAATGGCCACGGCACAAGTTCAGTATCCGCCCAGGCCGAGGATTAACCGGAGCGCACTGCCGCCCGGGCCTCCGGAGCTGCCCATCATCGGACAGACGTTGCGGCTCATGCGCGATCCGATTGGCCTGATGGTGGACGCGGCCACGTACGGCGACCTGGCCACCCTCTCCATCCGGCCGGCTCTGGTTTATCTGATCAATCATCCGGACCTGATCCGCGACGTCATTGTCACCAACCACCAGAAAGTTGACCGTGGCCCCAATACCGAGGTGATGAAACTCCTGACGGGCAATGGATTGATTACTGCCGTCGGAGCCGACCACCTGCGCCAACGACGCCTCATTCAACCTAGCCTCCAGCGACACCGGTTCGAGCCCTACGCCGAGACCATGCTCGAGTATGCGGAGGCTCATCAGGAGCATTGGACGGACGGCCAGCGTATCGATCTCGCGCGGGAGTTGTCGCTGCTCACTCTCCGCATCGTGGTCAAAACGCTGTTCGGGACCGACCTGGCGGCCGACGTTCGCCGCATCGGGTCAGCCTTCGCCTTGGGCAACCGCTACATCACCAACCGGGCCAACCAGCCGCCCAGGATGCGAAAGCTGTACCACAGCCTGCCGCTGCCCTTCACCCTGAAGTTTAAACGAGCCAAGTCTCAGTTGGACGAGATAATATACGGCCTGATCGCTGAGCGGCGGGAATCCCCGAATTCCGGCGATGACCTCCTGTCCCTGCTGATGGACGCCCGGTTCGTCATTGATGGCAACGACGCCGACACCGAGGGTCAGGGATTAACCGACGAGCAGGTGCGGGACGAAACCGTCACGATGTTCGCTGCTGGTCACGAAACGACGGCGGTCAGCCTCATCTGGACCTGGTACTTGTTGTCCACCCATCCTGAGCACCAGGCAAGGTTCCACGCCGAACTGGACGACGTCATTGGTCAGCGCGAACCCACCCTGGAGGACCTGCCCAATCTGCAGTTCATGGACCAGGCTTATTCGGAGGCGCTCAGGTTGTATCCTCCGATCTGGTTCTGGGGTCGGATGGCGTTCCAACCCTTTGATCTGGGCGGATACCACATCCCGGCAGGCTCGTTCTTGCTGGCGCCTCAACTCATCGCGCAACGCGACGGTCGTTGGTTTGAGGATCCGTTGGCGTTCAGGCCCGAGCGGTGGACGCCGGAGTTTCGAACCGAACTTCCTCGTTTCGCTTATTTCCCCTTTGGTGGGGGACCTCGCCGGTGCATCGGCGACGGTTTCGCGATGATGGAAGCCAAACTCATCCTGGCGACCATCGGCCAGCGCTGGAAAATGCGTCACGACCCGCGGCATAAGGCCGAAGTGCTCCCGTTGATTTCGCTCCGCCCCAAGGGCGGTATGCCGATGTATCTGGAGCGGCGGCGTTGAAACATGGCCGCAAATTAAACCGAAAGAAACCCGCCGGTTGCTGAACTTAGACCGGCGGGCATTCATTTCGCTGTGGCTGCCCCGCCTGGGCTCGAACCAGGGCTTACAGCTCCAAAGGCTGACGTGCTACCGCTACACCACGGGGCATCTGGATAAATTATAGCACCGGGATTCCGTGTTTCGGGGTTACGTTATACTGCGGCCAACCGCCCGCGGGACGTGGGCCAATGGAGTTGAAGTGTTATGGAAACCGTAGGATTCATCGGCTTGGGCAATATGGGCGGCGGGATGTCCGCCAACATACAGAGGGCCGGCTACCCGATGGTCGTATATGACCTGCGGGAGGAAGCGGCGCTGCCACTGTTGGAAGGCGGGGCTCGCCTGGCCAACACGCCAGCCGAAGTCGCCGCCGCCAGCGACGTAACGTTCACCTCTCTGCCGGGTCCGTACGAGGTCGACGCGGTATCCACGGGACCCGATGGGGTCCTCCAGGGGATCCGTCCAGGCAGCGTGTACATCGACCTGTCGTCCAGCCGGCCTACCTTGATACGGGAGATCGAACCCAAATTCCGCGCGAAGGGTTGCCATGTACTCGATGCTCCCGTCAGCGGCGGCAAGACTGGCGCGGCCTCCGGAAATCTGGCTGTGATGGTGGGCGGCGATCGCGAGGTGTTCGACCGGGTGAAACCCATCCTGGACTCCTTTGGCGACAAGGTGTTTTATGCCGGCGAGATAGGCGCCGGCAGCGTTGCCAAGCTGGTCCACAACATGATCGGCCACAGCGTGCGCCAGGCCATCGCCGAGGGGTTGACGCTGGGAGTCAAGGCGGGCGTTGATCCGGAACCCCTGTGGGAGTGCGTCCGGCGCGGCGCGCTGGGCCGGATGTCGTTCCTGCACGAGGGTCTTGTTCGCACCATGTTCCGAGGAGAATACGAGCCGGCGAGCTTCGCGCTCAATTTGGCGCATAAGGACATCTCTCTGGCTACCGAACTCGCTCGGGAATACGACGTGCCGATGCCAATGTCGACGCTGGCCCAGCAGATCTCGCTGCAGGCCATGAACCGTGGATGGGGCGGCGCGGACAGCAGCAGCACTGTCCGACTCCAGGAGGAGCAGGCTGGCGTGGAAGTGCGAGCGCCTCAGGTTGATCCTGAGCGTTCGGCCCGGTTC
>JAJDXU010000460.1 GCA_022823105.1 Dehalococcoidia bacterium | reverse complement strand
CTCCGCTCCCTTGCACGAGTTTCACTGGTTCCGGCCGGAATCGTGCCGCGATTTCAACCCGATCACCTGTTGGGGAACGCCATGATAGTCTTTTCGGCGAATCGCATTCTGCAACCACGAGCAAACAAGAGCGCGGATCTTCCGAAAGCCAACGCAACGCCCGAACGACACACAGCGAAGAGGTCAATCGAAATGGCATGTGATCGAAAATTCCCGACGCGACGGCTCCGCAGATGGACCTGTTTGTTCGCTACGACCCTGGTGGGTTGTCTCGGGCTGTTGCTGTTCACTCCCGCTAGTGCCCAGGACATGACGGCCTGCGTAACCCGCGACCTCGCGCTCGTCAACGGCAGGGTCCATACCATGGACGCGCAGAACTCAATCGTCTCATCGGTGCTCATCAAGGCCGGCCGATTCGCGGCGCTGGACCCCGATCCCTTGAGTTTCGACGATTGCACGGATGTGTTCGACGTTCATGGCCGGACGGTGATTCCAGGTCTGATCGATAACCATGTCCACTACATACGCATCGCCAATCGTCCCGGCCATGACCTGCGGGCGCTGGAAGTGACCTTTACGGTCGAAGCTTCGTTGCAGGCGATTCGGGAGAAAGCGGCAATCGTACCTTCGGGTGCGCTGATCACTACTATCGGCGGCATCAGGCGCACACAGTGGCAGGAACGCCGCTTCCCGACGCTGGAGGAGCTTGATTCGGCGGCACCGGCAAACCCGGTTTACCTGTCCGAGCGCGGCGCCGGCCCGGGGCAGGCCAATTCCACGGCCCGCGATCTGCTTCGCGGTCTGGGTGTCCCCGTCACCGACTCGGGCGAAATCGCCGCCGGCGCGGATACGGCCCTGGCATACGATGTCCTGGCGGCCGACCTGACCAACGAAGATCGCAAGCGTCAACTATTGGACGTGGCCGATTACGCGCTCTCAGTGGGCCTGACCACCGTCATGGACATGTCCGGCACGGTTCCCGGCGTGGGCTTCATCGACCAGACCAACGGTTACGATTTCTTCCTGGACCTGGTGCGCGAGGGATCCCACAAGGTCCGCACGCGAATCTACTTCCCGGGCCTGGACGAGGACGAGGAACTGACGCAACTCATGGGCTACCTCGACAACAAGTGGCCCAACTACGGTCCGGAGATGGCGAAGATCGTCGGCATCGGCGAGTGGTCGGTGGGCCGTTCGCTCTTCAATGAACAGCCCCTGGGGGATGCAGCGCGGCTGGCGCAACGGCGGATCGCCGAGCGCGGCTGGACCTACCATCAGCACATACACACACCCGAGGAGATCGACGCGCACCTGGACGTGTGGGAAGAACTGAACGAAGAGTTCGACCTGGCGGCCATGCGCTGGACGCCCGGGCATCTCAGCTTCATTACTCCGGAACTCATCGACCGTGCGAAGGCCATGGGACTCGGTCTCGGCGTTCACGGCCAGCGCTACCACGCCGGCGGGATGGGCGGCCCGCCCTGGCGCACCGTGATCGAGAGCGGACTGGTGGCAGTCGGCGCCGGCTCGGACGGCGCCCGGATCAACACGCTCAACCCCTGGTGCATGATCTACTACATGGTTACCGGGAGAGATGTCTCCGGCGAGTTGATCAACGACGGGCAGCAGATCAGCCGGGAGCAGGCGGTACGGCTCTACGCCTCCCACGAGCAGGGCTGGTTCACGAAGGAAGACGATCTGTTGGGAGGCATCGGCGTCGGCCGATACGCCGACCTTGCCGTACTCAGCGCCGACGTCTTTGACCCGGCCGCGGTGCCGGTGGAACAAATCCGGCACATGACGTCAGTACTGACGATTGTCGGCGGTGAGGTCGTCCACGACGCAGGAGCCATCGAGCGGTAATGAGCCACGGCAACCCGGCAAGGTCCAGGAAACCGGTGAGTATCGTACGTAATCGCCTGCCGCGAAGTCCGGGATGGGCTATTCCTCAACCAACCCGATCGTGTAGGCACTCACGTCGCGGAGATCGTCAGGCGAAAGCGCCGTTCCGAATCCGGGCATGGTGTTGCGCCCTTCGGTGACCACCGGCAACGCCTCCTCCAGCGTCAGGCCCGGGGTAATGGGCGCACCGTCCGCATGCCCGCCCCGCCCGTCCGTGCCGTGGCAGAGTTCGCAAACCAGGGCATAGAGAGTCTGGCCGTTGTCGAGGTTCGGCAGGCCCTGCGGCACGGCCGCGTCACCAACCGTGCCACTGCGACCGACGAAGGCCGACGCCGGCGGCGCGGCAACCGGCTCCAGCGTCCCGTCCAGGGAGAACAGCCAGACGCTGTCGCCTCGGGGCGTGCCGGCGAACGCGTTACCCGCAGAAAATATGGCCACAAATTGCTCGCCTTCCTGTTCGAAAACAGCGGGTGTGGTGTTGACGCCGGCTCCGGTCTGGAACTCCCACAGGGACATGCCCGTATCGGAATCGAAAGCCATGAAGCGGCCATCGTTGCGCCCGACGAACAACAACCCCCCGGCGGTGGCCACGGCGCCGCTGTAGCAGCGCTCTGCCCATCGCTGCCGCCACACGGGCGTGTTGGTGGCCATGTCCATGGCGGCCAGGATGCCGGTGGTGGGCAGCCCGCCGATGCCGCCGAAACTCCCTCCCATATAGCGCTCGCCCCCGGGCGGCGACGCCGTTTCGTCCTCGTCTACCACATAGAATGACAGCCGCTCGCTGGCGCAGACAAACAGCGTCCGCCGTTCCGGGTCGTAGGCGCTGGGCGGCCAGTTGGCGCCGCTGCGCTTGCCGACGACACGTTCCGTCCAGAACGGGACATACACATGCTCATCGTACGGCAGCGAATACCCCTCCGGCGGCACGTCGATGGTGAGCGGCGCCACCGGTACGCCCCGCGGAATGGGTTGCGTGGCCGCCGTCGCCTGCCGCGGTTCCTGGGGCACGGGCTTCTCGTCAATGCCCAGCAGCGGCTCGCCGGTCACGCGGTCGAGAATGTAGATGTACCCGTTCTTGTTGACCTCCGCCAGGGCGTTGCGCACCACCCCGTCGATTTCGATGTCGAACAGGACAACGGGATTGGCTGCATCGAAGTCCCAGATGTCATGGCGAATCTGCTGGAAATGCCAGCGATAGTCGCCCGTGGCCACATCCACCGCGACGATGGAAGCGGAAAACAGATTGTCGCCGGCCCGCACGGCGCCGTTGAAGTCCGGTCCGGGATTACCCGTGGAGAAGTACAGAAGCCCCAGCTCCGGGTCCACGGCCGGTGTCTGCCACACCGTGGCGCCGCCGTACTTCCAGACTTCGTTGTCCGCAGGCCAGGTCTCATGGCCGATCTCACCGGGACCGGGAACCGTGTAGAAGGTCCAGACGTCTGATCCATCCTCCGCATCGTAGGCCTTGACGCGACCGCGCACGCCGTACTCCGCGCCGGCGAATCCGGTAATGACCAGACCGTCGTAGTAGAGAGGCGCGCTGGTAATGGTCAAACCCTCCTGCCAACGCTCTGCCTGGATCGACCAGACCACCTCGCCACTGTGGCGATCCAGCGCCACGAGCCTGCCGTCTAACTGACCCACGAAAACCCTGCCCTCGCCGAACCCGACTCCGCGGCTGGTCCATCCGCAACAGATCGTGGAGATATCCTGCTCGAGGCCGGCCTCGTAACTCCAGAGTATCTCACCGGTATCGATGCGGATGGCGAAGGCGTCGTCGGCCCCGGTGACGACGTAGAGCACCCCTTCGTGGACGATCGGCTCAGCCTCGCCGGAAAACTGGAAATTCACGCCCGACCCACCGAGCCTGGTACGCCACACGCCCTTGATCCGTGACACGTTTTCCCGATTGATGCGGCTGAGCGGCGAATAGCGCCGGTTGTAGAGGTCGCCGCCGTTGGTCAGCCAGGCGTCGGTGGGCAGACGGGTGAGTTCAGCCGGCGAGAAGGCCTCCTGTGCCGCACTGCCCGCAGACACCAAGCCCAGCGCTGCGCAGACAGGCGCCATCACAATGCCGCAGAAAGCGGGCCGCATCGCCACGCCGGCTGATCGGTGTCCCGATCCGTCAACCCTGCCCTATCCGGTCGCCCTCACCGGCTGGGACGCAATTCTCGCCCATCGCTCCGGCGGCTCCCAGAACCGCGGCCGAATCGGCAGCAGCATGGCGCAGGCGATCAGGGTAAGCACCATGAACAGGATAAAGCCGTTGGTCAGCGTACCCTGAACGTCGGCGAACCGGGCCAGCAGCGGCGGCCCGACGGCAAAGCCGAGATTCATGAACACCGCCATGATGCCCATGTTCAGTCCGATGTTCTGCGGCCCGTAGTAGTGCTTTGTCAGCACCGGGACATCGACGATCAGGCCGCCGTGGGCAAAACCGCGCATGGTCATGAAGACCATCATCGTGAAGACCCCTGCCACGGGGAAGGCCAGCAGGATCGCGACCACGAGCATGAGATACGTTAGCTGGATGCCCCGTATCGACATCTTGTCGTAAACCCAGCCCCAGACGATCTTGGAAACCAGCCCCACGGCGGCGAACAGGCTCGCCGCCCAGGCGACATTCCTGATGTTCATGCCCTTGTCCAGTTCCAGGAACAGTGCCGCGTTCTGCGTCATGCCCTGGTCCACGCCGGCCACCAGGAAGATGCTGATCGCGATCAGCCAGAAGTTGCGGTGACGAGCGATATCGCGGAAATGCGCGACCAGGCTGCCCCTCGGCTGGTGATCCGTGGGAACGGCAATCCTGGCCGCATGTACGCTGCCCGGCCGGAACAGGAGCAGCCACGCCGGGATCGACACCAGCCAGACACCCAGGCTCATGACCGCCAGCGCGTTGCGCCAGCCTATGGATTCCATGAGCGGTACCACGATGATCGGCACCAGCACACCGGCGGCGCTGTTGGCTGCGAAGACCACCCCCAGCGCCGTGCCCATCTGCCGCTCGAAGACCCGGGCGACCACAACCTTCATGCAGGCCGAGGCACCGGATGCGGCCACACCCAGCAGGAAGCCGTTGACGTAGTAGACGAACAGATTGGTAGCCCACAACATGGCCAGGAGTCCGAGGCCGCCCATACAGGCGGCGACGATCACGATCGGGTTGGCGGAATACTTGTCCAGCAACCGGCCCATCACCAGGGCTGCGGCAGCTCCGATGACAAACTTGGCGGTGGCGAGCGCTGTCGCTTGCTGCCGGTTCCAGCCGAATTCCTCCATGGCGCCGGAGTAGATGAACGGCAGGGAAAACGTGGGCACGCCAAAGGTGAAAAACACCAGCAAAAAGGTTACGGCAATGATCGGCCAGTTGTTGATGAGTTCGTTTTCGCGCGCGGCCGCCATCTCTGTCTCCGGGCAGGGGTATCGATGAATACTCTACTATAATCCTCTGCCCGGACAGGCGGGCACGGTGCGCGAATGGGCCGCAAAACAAAGGAAAATCAGTGGTTCGCAGGACGGCGATCTGTGAAGAATTGTCTAGCAGCCCGTGGCGGAAGCCCCCCGTCCTACCGGGACCGGCGAGGCGCCCGGCAGTGGACCAGACTAGCTTCAGCAGTGCCCGCTGCAAATCGACGGGCCGCGGCTTCGGTCTTCGCCGCACTCTGCACCCTGGCTCTTGTCGTGGATACCGCAGCCGCCCAGACGCCGGACCTGTCCGCGAACTGGATCCGGGAAGGGACCATCGAATTCGGCGAATGGGTCTTCACCGAGGCCGGTCAACGAGCGTTTGACGACTACGATTTTGCCCGCGACGATCCCGCCTACGACTGCATCGGCGCAAGCTGGACCCGAATCTGGCTCAACCCCAACGTCCTGGTGCGGATCACCCAG
>JAJDXU010000371.1 GCA_022823105.1 Dehalococcoidia bacterium | reverse complement strand
ACTTCGAAAAAATGCTTTATGACAATGCCCTCCTCGCCCGCCTCTACCTCCACGCGTGGCAGATCACCGGCGACCCTCTCTACCGCCGCATCACGGAGGAAACCCTCGACTACGTCCTGCGTGAAATGACCGATCCCGCCGGCGGCTTCTATTCTGCCCAGGACGCCGACAGCGAGGGCGTCGAGGGCAAGTTTTTCGTGTGGACGCCCGACGAGTTGCGCCCACTCCTCGGCGACGACGCCGACCTCATCATGGCCTACTACGGCGTGACCGAACGCGGCAACTTCGAAGGCTCCAACATCCTCAACGTCACCCGGCCTCCCGCCGACTTCGCCGACCAGCGCGGCATGACCCAGGATGAGCTGTTAGAGGCCATCGCCCGCGCCCGCGCCATACTTCTCGAAGTGCGCGAGCAACGTATCCACCCGCTCCTCGACGACAAGGTCCTCACATCCTGGAACGGCCTCATGCTCCGGGCATTCGCCGAAGCCGGCGCGGCCCTCGACCGCGGAGACTACTTGGACGCCGCCCGCGCCAACGCCGCTTTTCTCCTCGAAAACATGCGTGATTCAAACGGCCGCATCCTCCGCACCTGGCGCAACGGCGAGGCCAAGCTTCTCGGCTACCTGGAAGACTACTCATGCCTCACTGACGGCCTCATCGCGCTCCACGAAGCAACCCTGGAACCCCGCTGGCTCCAGGAAGCCGTCGCCACCGCCGACGCCATGGTCAACCTCTTTTGGGACGACGCCGTGGGCGGCTTCTACGACACCGGCAACGACCATGAGCAGCTTGTCATCCGTCCCCGCGACGTGTTCGACAACGCCCAGCCGTGCGGCGGCTCCGTCGCCGCCGATGTCCTCCTCAGGCTCGGCGTCATCACCGGCAACGACGACCATTCATCCAAGGGAGCCACTCCCCTGCGTTCCATGCAGCAACTGTTCGGACGCGCGCCCAGCGCCACGGGACACTGGCTGGGCGCCCTTGATTTCTACGTGTCGCTCCCCCGCGAAATCGTAATCGTCGGCCCCGCCGATGCCGATTCCACCCGGTCCCTGCTCAATGAGGTCAACTCCCGCTTCATGCCCAACAAAGTGGCCGTCGGCATGGCTGATCCCGCCAACCCACCGCTGAAGGACTCCCCTCTGCTGGAGCAGCGCGTGATGCAGGACGGCAGCCCCACCGCCTACGTCTGCGAGAACTACGCCTGCCAACTCCCCGTCACCGACGCAGCCGCCCTCGCCGCCCAGCTGGACCGCTGATCGCGCCGACCACCAGGCGCATGGGCGGGTTCCAAACTCGCCCTCATTCTTCCCCACAACCGGCCAAACCGACCCCTACCGCGTCGGAATCAACCCTGCCGCCGCAACCGTCTCCCGGTTCACCGTATCCGGCAGCCGGTACCGGTGCCACAGCGCCGCTCCGACCAACACCAGCGCCCCCGCCATCACCGGCGCCAGCCGTATCCCCAGTGGGTTCTCCGGTGAATCGCCCAGCAGGCGCATCAGGCTCAGCAGCAACGGCGGCAGCGCGTACGTAACCTTCTCAAAGAAATTCTGCGTCGAGTAGAACATCGCCTCACGCCGTTCTTCCCGCAACACCGCGTCGTAGTCGGCGATGTCCGCCGTCAGTCCCTTCGGCAGCAGGAACACCGCCGCCATCGGCATCCCGGCGATGAACGCGAATACCAGCCCCTGCGTAACCAGGTGCTCGGTCGATACGATTCCCACCAGGCTGAACAACGGAAACACCAGCCCGCTCCCAACCAGGCACACTCCGTAGATGCGCCGCTTCGTCACCCGTCCCGTCAAAAACAGGACCCAAATAATGATCCCGGCCAGCACCACGCCTCCGATTACGCTGGTCGACAGGAGACTCGACGTCGCTCCTTCCTTCTCTTGGAGCAGCACTGCCACCGCGAAAAACGGGATCCAGCCCTGCATCACTCCCGCCCCCGTCGTGAACATCACGAACGTCGGCAGGAACGGGAGGAACTGCGGGTTGCGCACCGTTTCTCGAATGCCCTGCCAGAACCTCACTCGGGCCGGCTCCACGTCTCTTCGCGCGTGATTCCACACCGCCGCCAGCGAACTCGACCGGGACACCAGCGCCACCACCGCAAACAATATCCCCGTAATCTTGAAGCCGTAAGCGTCCTTGATGAATCCGCCGGCAACCAGCCCCAACCCGGCGCCGAACACCGCGAACAGGAACATCAGGCTGATCAGGTTCATCCGGTCGTCCGCCGTGGGCGTAACCTCCGGCACCAGCGCCTCCAGCGCCCCGCTCGACATGGTGGCCGCTACGAAAAACAGTTCCAGCACCAGCACGAAATAGATCGCGTTCCACCAGCTGCTGCCGTCCATCGGCAGGAACCAGATCAGCGCGCCGAACAGCGCATAGAACGGCGTCGCGAAAAGTATGAACGGAATCCTGCGCCCCCAGCGGCTGTGCGTCCGGTCGCTCCACCACCCGATCAGCGGGTCCGTGAACGCATCCACAAACCGACCCAAAAATATCAACGCCCCTGCCACCACCACGGCGTCGATCGGGAATCCCAGCACGTTCAGGTCCGGGACCCGTGTCACCCCCTCAAGCGCCGGGGGCGCCAGGAAAAACAGCACCCACTGCTGCCGGAAATAGGACAGGGCCTGCAGACCGACATGGTCCGCCGTGAAAAAAAGCTTGTTGACCAGCGGCAGCCGCGCCGTCGGGCGTTCTGAACCTGTCATAGTATCCCGTGATTAGTCATCAACGTTATGTACGCGCCGCAATGTATCACATCCTCCCTGCAACGCCCCACCGTGTCGACGTGCATCGTCCCGGGGCAACTGCGCTGAACACACAACGGCGCACCGCCCGCGCCATGCGCGCGTAACCCCGTTCCGGCGCGAATCCGGAAATTCCGCTCGCCGGAACGGTCGAGCACGGTAGCGGCGTTTTTTGTATACGCTTGCGCCGCCGCAACGGGCCCGGCGTGTGACGTATCCGTACACGCCGGCCGATTTCCCGGCGACCCACGAAACTGTCCACGGGCGTTCGTGTGGTAACATATCGAGCGTCTTTGCCCGGCGCGAACCATCGCGCCTCCAACCTCCTCACTCTGCACTCAACTTAGAGGTTTCACCATGGCCATCACCGTAGGACAGCCCGCTCCCGATTTCACGCTCTACGAAAATCCCGCCACCCAGCACAGCCTCAGCGACTATCGCGGCAAGAACGTCGTCCTGGCATTCTTCCCCGGCGCGTTCACCGGCGTCTGCACCACCGAAATGTGCGCCTTCCGGGACCGAATTGCCGATTTTGGCGGCCTGAACGCCGTCGTCCTCGGCATCACCGTCGATCCGCCATTCTCTCAGGCCGCCTGGAAGGCTGCCAACAACGTGGACTACACCTTCCTCAGCGACTACCAGCGTGAGGTGGTCAACGCCTACGATGTCGCCCTCAACAACCTCGCCGGTATGCAGGGCTACGTTTCGGCCAAACGCGCCGTTACCATCGTCGACGGCGAGGGTATCGTCCGCTACCACTGGGTCTCCGAAGTGCCCACAAATGAGCCGGACTACGACGAGGTGCGCGCCGCCGTGGCCGCCCTCAACTGAGCCGCCGTCAGGATCAATCGTATCGACAACCCCTCTCCCACCGAGAGGGGTTTATCGTTCGCGAGCCCATTGCCCGCGATAACCGCTGGGCCTGAACCGTATCGAAAAAGCTCCCCATCGCATTTCTGATCTTGGCCGGCATCTGCCTGTTCGCGGGCTACATGGTCGGTTCCCGATCCGGGGGGTACTTCGCCAATAATCTGGCCGCGTCGCTCACCCCGACCTAAATGACGGGCGTCCTCCCTATATTTGTCGCATCCGCCGTCTTTGCCCTCGGAACCGCTGGCATCGCCTACTCTGCCCCGCTCATGGTGCGGAATGCCCGCCTTCGGCGGGAGCCAGTCGAACC
>JAJDXU010000072.1 GCA_022823105.1 Dehalococcoidia bacterium | reverse complement strand
ATGGTCCTGGGGGCGAGCGGTTTGAATGCAGGGCAATTGCAGATACTGGACACCATGAGTCGAGAGCATGGGATCGGGATCATAGTGGCCCCCAATTTCGCCCTGGGCGCCGTGGTGTTGAAGAAACTGGCGGAACAGGCCGCGGCATTTTTCGACTACGTCGATGTGGTCGAAGCGCACCATGAGATGAAGATAGATTCGCCTTCGGGGTTCTCAATGGCCATCGCGCGGGGCATGCGGGATCAGCGCGACACCGATTTCCAACGAAACGAGACCACCGTACACCACCTCCCCGAGACTCGCGGCGGCGAAATCGGGGGGGCGGGCATTCACAGCATGCGGTTGCCGGGCCGCAGCGCGCATCACGAGGTCATTTTCGGAGCGTCGGGGCAAACCCTCAGCATCCGCCATGACACGCTCGGACGCGACTGCTACATGCCGGGCGTACTCAGGTGCGTCCGGGAGGTCGTGAACCGGCCCGGACTAACGGTTGGTCTGGAAACCGTGCTGGGCCTGTGACCGCCATCCATATCCGCCAGGGCTATCGCACATGAACGGTTTAGTATCGTCATACCGGCGAAAGCCGGTATCCATTGATCGAAGTCGGCTGTTTCCATGGGAATATCAAGCCATTCACAGGTTCTGGACTCCGGCTTTCGCCGGAGTGACGGGTGAGTGATTTCATATGCGATAGCCCTGCCATATCCGCCTCGTGGTATGGACGCACGCGGGAGGCGGGTGTAACCTGATTTAACGAATGCACGGCTCCCCTGAGTTAGTGGCGAGTCGCGGGCCGACGGATTGTCCATCCGCAGGTGACCGCCGGCCAGCGTTACCGCATCCTGGAACGGGCGAACGCGCGGCGAAAACCGTGGGGAATCGGGATTCGTAAAAATCAGCAAACGATTTCCGCGACAAATGCCGCGCGTCTATCACGCGGATCTGGTCGCAATCAGGAGTGCAATGGACCTACAGGGATTGAAACTGGCGGTAGTTGGAGCGACCGGAGCGGTCGGTCAGGAGACTCTGCGTCTCATCGAGGACAGATACCCGCAGCATACCAATCTGAAGCTCCTTGCCTCCAAGCGCTCGGCCGGGCGCAAGATCAACGTCAATGGTGCAACGTTCACGGTCTCCGAAGCTACTGAGGATTCATTTGACGACGTTGACATCGCGTTCATTTCGGTGAGTACCGAGGCGTCCCTGCACTTTGGGCCGATCGCCGCCGCGGCGGGAGCAATGGTCATCGATGACTCCAGCGCTTTCCGAATGGATCCCAAAGTGCCGTTGGTGGTGCCCGAGGTGAACGGGGATGACCTGGCCTGGCACGACGGCATTGTTTCCATCCCGAACTGTTCCACGACTCCCCTGGTGATGGTGGCTCACCCGTTGCGTCAGGCCAGTCCCATTCGCCGGATCCTGGCCGATACCTATCAATCCGTTTCGGGGGCCGGCGGCGCGGCGATGAATGAGTTGCGAGACCAGACTCGCACCGTGATGCACGGCGGCCCCGCGGAACCCCAGGCGCAACCGCAAGCCATCGCCTTCAACGTGTTCCCCCATATCGACGGGTTCACGGCGACGGGGTATACGCGCGAAGAAGAGAAGATGATCAACGAGAGCCGCAAGATACTCCATGAGCCCGAGATGGCGGTATCGGCTACGTGCGTGCGTGTTCCCGTGTTCGTGTCCCATTGCGTCGCTGCGCATTTGGAGTTCGACCAGCCGGTATCGCCGGGGGAGGCCCGGGAACTGCTGAACGGGATGCCGGGAGTCACCGTGCAGGACGATCCCGCGCAGGGCGTGTACCCCACGCCCGTGGAGGCGGCGGGACGCGATGACGTGTTCGTCGGCCGTATCCGGCAGGACGCGTCTCATCCGAACGGTCTGGCCATGTGGGTGGTCACCGACAACCTGGTAAAGGGAGCCGCGCTCAACGCACTGCAAATCGCCGAGCACGCGGTCGAACGAGGGGAAGTGCACGGACTGCGGTGAACCAGCAACGACCGGCGGCGACTGCAATTTGTGACGACTATCGCTCCGGATGCCCCAAATGTGTATAATGCCCAAAATATTCTTCGGATTGCATTTGTCGCCGGGCTAATTGTTTCGCACAATGCGGCGCTGTGAACGGCGAGGAGGGACGCATTATGCCTACTGAGATTGGTAGACTGATCACTGCAATGGTCACGCCGTTTGATGCTGACGGCCAGGTTGATTATGAGCAGGCTAAGCGTCTCGCAAGAGCATTGCTGGACTCTGGTACGGACGGCCTCGTTGTGACCGGCACCACCGGTGAGGGTCCTGCATTGTCTATGGACGAAAAGGCCCGCCTGTATGGTGAGGTGAAAGACGCCATCGGATCACGCGGTGCGGTGATCGCCGGTACCAGCGACAATAACACCACCGCGTCCATTGAACTGAGCCGCGAAGCGGAAAAAGTAGGAGCGGACGCCCTGCTCCTCACTGTGCCGGCCTATAACAAACCTCCACAAGAAGGACTGTACCAGCATTTCAAAGCGCTTGCTGAATGTACCGAGCTTCCCGGCATGCTCTACAACGTGCCGAGTCGCACCAGCCTCAACATGACCAACGATACCACCGTGCGTTTGGCCGAAATTGAAAATATCATTGGTATCAAGGAAGCCAGCAGCGACCCGGTACAGATAGCTAAAGTCATTCGAGACACTCCCGATGATTTCCGGGTGTGGTCCGGCAACGATGATGAAACCTTCAGTATCATGTCAATGGGCGGTTACGGCGTCGTGAGTGTTGCCGCCCACCTGGTTGGCAACCAGATCAAGCACATGATCGGACTGACGCTGGAAGGGGACGTTGAAGCGGCGGGAGCCGAGCACTTGCGTTTGCTCGACATGTTCAAGGGATTGTTTATAGTTTCCAATCCAATTCCCGTGAAGTACGGCCTCAACAAGTCGGGCTTCGACGTTGGTGAACCGCGGTTGCCCCTGGTCCCTCCGGACGAGCGGACCGCAGCGCAACTGGACGAATTGCTGCAGCGGTATGATATCGACATAACCGCGCCGGTGGACTGAGCGTCCATCGGCGTTGCTTACTATATTCCAGTATGGCCCCCCGATCGGCGGACCACGACTTCCGTGTTTCCGGATGCTCGGGTGAAACGCCACCGATGCAAATCAAACTGAAAGAACTCAATAAAGCCAGGAGCAACCAGATGGCGCTCAAGACCGTGATATTTGTCGATGGACAAAACTTTCGGCACAATCTGAGGGATTTCCACTTTCGATCGGATCCACCGCACCCCAATAACCCGGAATACCGCTTGGATGAGAAGCATTTCCGGTGGCAGGAATTTTTCCAGGATGCGCTGGCGAAGTTCGACGATGTGACCGGCTGGGATCACCAGCTGGTTCGGGTTTACTGGTATTACGCGGAAAGCATCACACCATGGTCTCCCAACCTTTGGCGAGCGCAGCGAATCGTCGACGAACACGGCGGACGCATCCCGGAACTCACGCCGGAGTTGGTTATCTCCAAGGCACAAGACTGGTACGAGCACGAGTTCCGGCGTTTTCACCAGTTGCGCAAGTCGGTTTTCGAAGAGATTCAGCAGAGCACCAACTTTCTCGAGTTCAAATACGTCGGGCAATATGTGGTGCAACCATTCCGCCCCTACCGCCTGGACTACGACTACGACGGAAATATCACATTCCAGGGCACACAGGTCGGAGAGAAAGGCGTAGACATCGGAATCGCGGTTGACATGATCGCCAAGATGAACAGCTTCGACGCTGCGGTGCTGGTGTCAGGCGACAGCGATTTCTTCCCGGTGGTGCGATACCTCAAGGACAATCTGAAGTACGTGTACCATTTCTCGGTCGGACGCGGCGTGGGCCACGACACGCAGTTCTTCTCCTCGGCGCTGCGCGGGGTGGTCGACTGCTTCCAGGGCTTCGACGAGTTGGAACTGCTCAGCAATTACGTGAACGAGCACGCGGGCATCCCGCCGGCCATAATGGATACCATCAATCTGCGGACGGCAGAACTGGAGCGTATGCTGGACGACGAGCCGCTGCACTACCGGCACGAGCCGGAGTCCGTCCTGCGCTAGTTGCCCTCCACCGTATCGTCGGCGGTATCCGCGGGGTCGACGACGCTGCCCACTGGCTGTCGTGGGCGCAGGGCGTCAGTGTATTCCCCACGGTATGACTCTGGAATCAACGCAGCGATCCGCTGCATGACCATGTCGGTCACCGAGTTCAGCAGCGGTTTGGTTATCGGACCATCGACCCTTGGCGGCGTAAAGGGCGTGCCGATGTTCACCTGCCAACTCGCCAACGGCACCGGCATCCGCCACGGCGGAAATTTCTCAGATCCGGCGATTCCTACCGGAAGTATCGGTGCCTGAGTTTTCAACGCCAGCCACGCCAGCCCGGTCCTGGCTTGACGCAATTGCCCGGTTTGGCTGATCCCGCCTTCGGGGAACATCAGGATCGCCTCGTCCCGTTCCAGGGCTTCCAGAGCGTACCGCAAGGCCTCTCCCCCGCCTCGTTGGCGGTCCAGCGGAACCGCGCCCACTGCGTTGCAGTAAAACCGGCCCAACGCCGTGTTCCACAGCTCCTTTTTGGCCAAAAACACTATCGGCCTCGGCAGCGCGACCACCAGAGTCCCGGCGTCGTTCAATGACAAATGATTGCTCGCCACCAGGAGCGGCCCGAACGGCGGCATGGCTTCCTGGCCCGTGATCTTCAGACGACCGGTAACAGACCAGACTGCCTGCCCAAATCGCCGACTGGGTTGGTACAACCAGGCCAACGACCTATCCCCCTGGTGCCGCGCAAGCGGAGGCTGCACCCGTCGCTGTTCGGATCGCAAATACAACCGCGGCCACGCTCTCCGACAAGTTCATGCGCTCAGTGTTTATCACGATGGCCCCGTCCGGCACGATCAATGGGGAGTCGGCCCGCTCGCTGTCCAACCGGTCCCTCCGCAGGGTATCCGCGAGCACTTGTTGGTAGTCGGCGCTGATTCCACTCTCCAACTGCTGCTTAAACCGGCGCCGGGCACGCACCTCCGGGGATGCGTCGATGTACATTTTCACGTCCGCATCGGGAACCACCACCGATCCGATGTCTCGCCCGGCCATCACGATCCCGCCCGCGGCCGCGAGGGACCGTTGTTGCGCCACCAGCGCGCGACGCACCGCTGAATTCGCCGCCACGGCCGAGACACTGCGGTCAACGTCCGCGGATGCGAGGTCGTCAGACGTAAGTGATTGATGATTCACAACGAGCAGGGCTCCCGAACGCTCGCAATCTAGGGAAATGTCGCAACACTCCGCCAGCCGCTCCATGGCCTCGGCGTCATCGACGTTCTCGTGCTGGTGCAGCGCCAGCCAGGTGACGGCCCGGTACATAATCCCGGTATCCAGGAAGCGCAGACCGAGTTGTTCAGCGGCAACTCGACCCACGGTCGATTTTCCCGACGCGACGGGCCCATCAATGGCCACTACCGGGCTGCCGTTCCTCAGGTTTTCGTGCGTGGTTCCCACGTGCCCGATTATAACATTGGGGATGCGGGGCGCTTCCAGGTGCGCCTCCCGCACCGCCCTGTCCACCGGGACGAGTCTGGCAACAGCTTGCGGTGGAGCTGGGACCCGCTTGCGCTGACCCGACGTATCGCCGACAATCGCCGCATGTTTGAATGGATCACGGAATCCCCATGGCGCATGTTGGGTTTGGCTGGCTGGTGCTTCCTGATGGCGTGGGGGTTCCGCGTCGGATTATTGCGCATGGCGCTGTCGCTCGGAGCCATCGGCTTGCTGATCGCTCTTGCCTGGCTCTTCCGCGACGCCGAATCCCCAGCCCTGGTCTATGGGCCTCTGGCGTTCGTCGGCGTAATCTGCGTTATAAGTATCGGTTATTTTGGACGGCACCTGGAAGCCAAGCTGGGTTACGGCTCAAACACCGTCCGCATCAACCACGCGGGCGGCCTGATCCTTGGCTTGCTGATCGGGGGCCTGGTTTGGGCGATTTGGCTGTGACGGCGACCGCTGATTTCCAGGGGACCGCCTCATCTGCCCAAAGCCAACGTTTGCCAGTATAATATTTTGTGATCCAATTCTTTCCATAACATACCCAATAGCGACACGGTAGCGAACGCGTAACCTGAGTTGAGGTTAGCAGATGGCAAGCCGCGGACGAACCAGTCGGGGAAAAAGCGCCGCCAGGGGCAAGGCGATGGGACGACCCGCCAAAGGGGGTGGCCGTCACTCCAACGCGTCACGTAGAAACGGCGACCAGCCGGTCGAACCGAATTCGGACGAAGGCAAACGCCGGCGCGGCGCTACGGCGATCCCGGGTCGTCTGACCGCCCCGGTCCTCGTGCTGAACCTGAACTACGTGCCGGTCAACGTATGCACCGTCCGTCGCGCCATAGTCCTGGTAGCCAAGGGCAAGGCGGAGCTCCTGGAGCAGCGATCGGAGGATGCACAGGTCCGCACATTCAACACCTACCTGGACGCGCCATCCATTATCCGGCTGGTTTATCTGGTCAAGCGCCCGTTCGCGCCGCGCCGGCTGTCCAAGAAAGAGGTGTTCCTCCGCGACCATTACACGTGCCAGTATTGCGGCACTCGTTCGCAGCACCTCACGTTGGACCATGTGGTGCCCCGCAGGCAGCATGGACCCCACACGTGGGACAACGTCGTGGCCGCGTGCGGACGCTGCAACCTGGATAAAGCCGGCCGCACGCCTGAGGAAGCGAACATGAAACTGCGGCGCCTTCCCACGGCGCCCCAGCCGAACCCGTATCGAATCCTCGAAAACCGCACGATCCTCCAGGAATGGCAGCAGTACATTCCCTGGCAGGCCAACGGACGGAAACGGGACGAGGAATCGGCCGCGCTGGCGATAGCCGATTAGTCCACGATGCCCACCATAGACCTGCACGGCAAGACCTGGACCGAGGCCCAGGCCGAGTTCCTGGATTTTTACAACCGGACCGTTGCTGTGCCGGGTAGAGCGACGCAGCCGGTCGACGTGGTCCATGGCTACGGCTCTACCGGATCGGGCGGTGTGCTCCGCCGACGCCTCCGGGCATTTCTGGTCAGGTACCCGCAGTGCCTGGAATTCAAGCCGGGTGAGGATATTGATAACAACCCCGGGCACACCCTGGTGTTTCCGCTGAAGCGGCTGCCGGACACCGGGGGTTTGCTGGCGGAGCAAATCTGGGAATACTGCGACAATCCTCGGACCATCGGCAAAATCACCGGTCGGTTTCGCCGTTTCGGCGACCCGCAGGTTAAGCAGGCTGTTCGGACTCTGCAGCGGCAGGGAAGACTGGCGCCGGTGGGCAGGGGTCGCCTCAAGGAATACGCCTCAGTGTAGTCAACCGGCCGCTCACGCCGCTGGGACATCGAGCATCAGGGATTCCAGCGCGAGCCGCGGATTGGCGTTGGCATCGAGCGCAGCCAGAGTTTCCTGTATCCGCCTGAGAAACGGCACGACGAGGTGTGAGGATGTGGCTGCGGCCAGCGACTCCAAATCGGCGCGCCGGTCCGAATTCTGGACGTGTTGGCTCACCCCCTCGCGCACCAACAATACGTCGCGCCACCAGCTCTGCCACAGGTACAGCGTCTGTCGCACCGATTCGCGGTCGTTGGCAAAACCGCCCGCCAACGTGTTGGCGTACGAAAAACGGTCGTCCAGGGGACTGGATCCAGGCTCGGCGATGTCGTCCACCAGCGCCGTGCGCCGCTCTAGTACCGTAGGGTCCTTTAGCGCGTTGATCGCCCAGCCCGGGCAGCCTCGAGCCAGTCGCGATAACCAGAGCGCATAGGCGGATTCTGCCCCGTGTTCCGTGATGAGAAATTCAGCCAAAAGCTCGCCGGACATGGGTCGCAGCCCGAGTATTCGGCAACGGGATCGGATGGTCGGCAGAATAGCCTCCTCCGCGCTGCTCAGTAGTAACAGAAGGGCTCGCTCTGGCGGCTCCTCAAGAGTTTTGAGGAGGGCGTTCGCCGATTCACTCTGACCTGCGGACAAGGTTTCCGCTCCGTCCAATATGATAACTTTCCATCCGCCTTCCACGGGAGTGATCGACAGGAAATTCTCGGCCTCCCTGACCTGCCTGATGCTGATTCGGGTAGGGGTCTGTGAGTCGCCGCCTACCGCGACAACACTCACGTCGGCGTGAACCCCCCTGCTGACCCGGGCGCACTGTTCGCATCGACCGCACGGGCCGTCGTGCTGATTCTCTTCGCCACGGCAATTGACCGCGGCCGCCAGATCCATCGCCAGCGTCATCTTGCCCACGTGCGGCGGTCCCACCAGGAGATAAGCGTGTCCGACCCGGCCCGCCTGCAGGCTGGCCGAAATCTGCCTGATCAGGTGGTCCTGGCCCACCGTTTTCCACATGGTGGCAACGCAGACGCCGTCGCCGTTACAGATCGCAGAGCATCATGTCGGCGTAGGATTCCCGGCGCCGGATCAACCTGCTTTCGCCGTCATTCACCAGCACTATCGGCGGACGGGGGTTGAGATTGTAGTTGCTCGCCATCGAGGGGCAGTACGCCCCCGCGGCCGGGATGGCAATGACGTCGCCCGCTGATGGCGCCGGCAGCATTATGTCCGAGGCCAGAACGTCCCCGGACTCGCAGTACTTGCCGGCGATGGTCACGGTGGTATCGGGTTCGGCCGTAGGGCGGTTCGCGGACAGCACCTCGTAGGACGCCTGGTACAGAGCCGGCCTGATGTTGTCCCCCATGCCGCCATCCACGCTGACGTACGTGCGAATCCCCGGAATGTCCTTGATAGCGCCGATCCGGTAGAGCGCCACGCCCGCCGGGCCAATGATTGAACGGCCCGGCTCAATCACCAGGTTGGGGCTTTCAAGACCCAACTCATTGCACGTGGCGTTGAGCGTGCCCACGATGGCTTCCGCATAATCGGACGCAGACGGCGGGTAATCCTCACGGGTGTAGGCAATGGCGAAACCTCCCCCGGGGCTGAATTCCTGCAGTTCCAGCCCATGCTCCCGCAAGCCGGACGCGAACCTGAGCACCAGGTCCGTCGCGGCCTGATATGGTTCCAGTTCAAAAATCGGGGAACCCAGGTGGAAATGCAGCCCCCGGAGGTTCAGGTGCCGAGCAGAGATGGCCTGCAAAATCGCTCGCTCAGCGTCGCCGGTCTGGATTGAAAACCCGAATTTGGAATCGATGATTCCTGTGGTGGTGTAAGCGTGGGTGTGCGGGTCGATCCCGGGGGAAACGCGGACCAGGATATCCTGGGTCTTGCCGACATCCGCGCAGATTCGCTCCAACAGATCCAGCTCGTGAAAACTGTCAACCACCACTCGCCCGATTCCAGCCGAAACCGCTTCCTCGAGTTCGGCAGGTGTCTTGTTGTTACCGTGGAAATACACATGCTCCAGCGGGACATCCCCCGCCTGCGCCACCGCCAGTTCACCTCCCGAAACCACGTCCAGGCCCAGGCCTTCCTCCGCGAAAATTCGGGCCAGTGCCGGGTTGATGTAGGCTTTCGAGGCGTACACGGCTTTCGAGTTGGGATAACGATCACCGAATGCCTGGGCGAATTGCCGGCAGCGCGAACGGAGGGTGGCTTCGTCCAGGACATACAGCGGTGTCCCATACTGCTCTGCCAAGTCGGTGGCGTCGCATCCGCCCACGGTCAGGTGGCCGGCGGCGTTGGTGTCGGTAGTGTCGGGGAAGACGTGAGTGAGGTGGGACGGCAGCATGAAAAGAGTTCTCCATCGATTCGGCGCAACAACGTAATGGTCGGAATAATTTAGCACACCCCGAGGCCGCCATCCCGTTTCCGTCCACGATATGGAGGCGGAAATTGCTTGTTTCCCGCGCGCCGCCGCGTATTTGACCGCCCCCCGGCTGCCGACTATACTGCCGGCGAGGTTGGATCGCCGCAATTTTACCCTTATTTTTCCCCGGCGCCGTCTCATGCCGCGTGCGATTATCGGCGCGGCGTCCCTTATCGAGGAGGTGTTATTTTGCCCAATACAGTACCCATCACGGTCAACGTGAATGGCCGGTCCCACTCGGCAGACGTGGAACCACGTACCCTGCTGGTCCACTTCCTGCGCGAAACCCTGAATCTCACCGGAACCAAGATTGGATGCGACACCAGCCAATGCGGCGCGTGCGTCGTGCGCATTAACGGCGTGACCGTCAAGTCGTGCACGGCATTCGCGGTTCAGGCCGACGGGGCAGATATCACGACCATCGAAGGGGTCGCCCAGGACGGCAACCTGTCCGCGGTCCAGGAAGCGTTCTGGGACAACCACGGTCTCCAGTGCGGCTACTGCACGGCCGGCATGATCATGTCTGTGACGGAGATCATCGAGCGCAACCCCAACCCGTCGGCCGACGAAGTACGCGCCGGTCTGGAGGGCAATATGTGCCGCTGCACCGGCTACAACAACATCGTCAAGGCCGCTCTGGCCGCCGCTGCTGCCCAGCAAGGAGGCTGAAGACTGCTATGACCACTCGTATTTTTGGATCCGGCATCCGTCGACGCGAGGATCCCCGGCTCATCACCGGCCAGGCCGCCTACACCGACGACATCAAGCTCACCGGAATGGTTCACGCGGCCATCCTCCGCAGCCCGCACGCGCATGCCCGGATCAACAGCATCAACACCGATGGCGCGAAAGCTGCCGCCGGCGTGCTTGCCGTATTCACCGGCGCCGACATCGAAGGCGTGTTGAATCCGATCCCCTGCGCCTGGGCGATCCCCGACTCGGACCTGAAGGCCGTGGCCTATCCAGCCATAGCGTCCGGTGTCGTCCGCTACGTGGGCGACGCGGTGGCCGTCGTGGTGGCTGAAAACCGCTACCAGGCCGAGGATGCGCTTGAACTCATCGAGGTCGATTACGACCCCCTGCCATCCATCATCAACCCGGAGGCGGCCCTGGCAGACGGCGCGCCCCAACTCCACGAGGACGCGCCAAACAACCAGGCTTTCCACTGGGTTGCGGCCGGCGGCGACACCGATGCCGCTTTCGCCGATGCGGCGGTCACGGTCAGCGAGACCATACGGCAGCAGAAGCTGATCCCCAACCCCATGGAGACTCGCTCGGCCATCGCTTCCTGGTCTCCGGCCATGGGCGAACTGACCCTGTGGAACACGACCCAGAACCCCCACATCGCACGGTTCGTCACGTGCCTGGTGACCGGTATCGCGGAGCACAAGATCCGCGTGATCGCGCCGGAGGTCGGCGGCGGATTCGGCGCGAAGATCGCCGTCTATCCCTGGGAAATGATCACCGCGTTCTGTTCCATGCAACTAGGCGTCCCGGTGAAGTGGACCGAGACTCGCACCGAGAACTACATGGCAACCACCCACGGCCGCGACCACATCGAGTACGTGGAGATGGCGGCCAACGCTGATGGCAAGGTGACCGCCGTGCGCAGCGTGGTCTACGCCGGAATGGGCGCTTATCTGTCCACCGCGGCGCCGGGCATCCCCACCATCTTGCATGGGCTGATGTACTCCGGGCCATACGACATCGCGAACATCAAGGCCGACGTGTACGGTGTATTCACCAACTCCACTCCGGTCGAAGCTTATCGCGGCGCCGGCCGCCCCGAGGCCACGTTCCTCCTCGAAAGGTTGATGGACAAGGTGGGCGACGCTGTTGGCATCGATAGCGTGGAGGTGCGCCGCCGCAACCTGATCGAGGCTTTCGACAACAACCGCGATGTCGCCATCGGAATCACCTACGACAGCGGCAACTACACCGGGGCTCTCGACCAACTGCTCGGACACATCGGCTACGACCAGTTCCGCCATGACCAGACCCATGAACGCGAGCACGGCACTTTCCGCGGCGTCGGCGTCGCCTGTTACTGCGAGATCTGTGGCCTTGGCCCGTCCCAGGTGGCGGGCGCTGTCGGATTCGGCGGCGGCCTGTGGGAATCCGCGACCGTCCGCATCTATGCCACCGGCAAGGTCAACGTGTTCATCGGCACGTCGCCCCACGGGCAGGGTGAGGAAACCACATTCGCCCAGATCGTTGCCGACGAGATCGGCGTCGACGTGGACGACGTGGAAGTCATACACGGCGACACCGACACCACGCCCATGGGCTGGGGAACCTACGGCAGCCGGACCACCGTGGTGGGCGGGGCGGCGGTCGCCCTGACCATGCGCAAACTCCGCGACAAGGCGCGCGTCATCGCTGCCCACCTGCTGGAAGCGGACGAGGCCGACATCGAGTACGCCGACGGCCAGTTCTTCGTGCGCGGGGCGCCCGACCGCGCCCAGAGCATCCAGGACATCGCCCTCCAGGCCAACGTTGCCTGGAACCTGCCCGAGGGCATCGAACCGGGCATGGAGGCCAGCACCTACTACGACCCGCCCAACTTCAGCTATCCCTTCGGCGCTCACGCGGCCATCGTCAGCGTCGATCCCGACAACGGGCACATCACCCTTGACCGGTATGTCGCCGTTGACGACTGCGGCCCGCAAATCAACCCGATGGTGGTTGAGGGCCAGGTGCATGGCGGAGTGGTGCAGGGAGCCGGACAGGCCCTGTGGGAAGGCGCGGTTTACGACGACAACGGTCAGCTTCTCACCGGCTCGATGATGGACTACGCGATCCCGCGCGCCCACCTGGTGCCGGACATTGAGGTGCACTCGACCGTCACTCCCTCGCCGCACAATCCGTTGGGCGTGAAGGGAATCGGCGAAACCGGCACCATCGCATCCACCGCCGCCATCTACAGCGCGGTCATGGACGCCCTCAAACCCCTGGGGATTGACAGCATCGACATGCCTCTGACACCGGAACGGGTCTGGCGTGCCATCCAGGCCACCGGCTACACCGGCAATGGACACGGGCACAGCCACGGGCATGACCACGATCACGGTCATGGACACGGCCACGGCCACTAGCCGAACCGAGCGACGGAGGACTGATTCCAATGTATCCTGCAGAGTTTGAATACCGAAAAGCATCCTCGATCGCCGACGCGGTTCGGCTGCTATCGGAAAACCCTGGCGCCAAGTTGCTGGCGGGAGGTCACAGCCTGATCCCGTTGATGCGTTTTCGCCTGGCGCGCCCCGAGGTCGTCATCGACATCGGCAGCGTCGACGGTCTGCGCGGCATCACCGTCAGCGGAG
>JAJDXU010000222.1 GCA_022823105.1 Dehalococcoidia bacterium | reverse complement strand
GACGGCGGCGACGTGCTGCCGGGGTTCAGCTGCCCGGTGCGGGAGATACTGGGGTAGGGAGATTCTGGCCGCGTGTTGGCGGCGTGTTCAGGAGTTGCGGGGGGTTGGGGTCGTCGGGCCATTTGGCCGGGTTGTGGATGATGTAGTTACGGATGTCGTGGAGTGAGGCCTCGTTACGGATGATGTGTTCGTAGTAGTTGCGCTGCCATACGATGGGGATATCCGTATTGGAGCGAAACCATTTGGTCACCCCGATTTTGAACCCGCGGATAATGGATCCCAGGGTTTTGGACGGGGACGTGAATTGTGGTTCGGTGGGTTGTAGGGGCGAATAATTATTCGCCCCTACGCCTAGCCGTCCACCACGGTGGGAATCGGATACGCTACCATCAATCAAAATGATTCCGTGAACATGATTGGGCATCACAATGAACGTGTCGGTTTTCGCGTGGGGGTAATGACCAGGTATGGCGCACCAGCATTTCCACACCACCCTTCCCGCTTCGTTCAGCACCATTTCGTCGTTGATGATTTCGCCGAAGATGGGCATGCGGTTGTGGGTACATATGGTGACGAAGTACGCGCCATTCTGACGGTAGTCGTATCCGTGCAGACGGATGGAACGACGTTGGACCACGGAGTCGGCGGCCCTATTGAGCGGTGGGGCGGTAGCGGTTGACGATGGGGAGGCGGCGGTCCTTGCCGAAGGCGCGCGGGGTGATCTTGACGCCGGGCGGGGCCTGTCGGCGCTTGTATTCGTTGCGGTCGACGTAGGTCATGACCTGGCGCACCCAGTCGGGGTTGTGGCCCATGGCGACCATGTCGGCATAACCGTAGTCGTCCTCGACGTAGGCTTTGATGATGGGGTCGAGGTCGTCGTAGGGGGGCAGGGTGTCCTGGTCGGTCTGGTCGGGCCGGAGTTCGGCGCTGGGCGGTTTGTCGAGCACGGCCTGTGGGATGATCGGCCGGCCGCTGTGGGAGCCGGCGTTGCGCCAGCGGCAGAGGCGGTACACGAGGGTCTTGGGCACGTCCTTGAGCACGGCGAAACCGCCGGCCATGTCGCCGTAGAGGGTGGCGTAGCCCATGGCCATCTCGCTCTTGTTGCCGGTGGTGAGGACGAGCCAGCCGAACTTGTTGGAGATGGTCATCAGGACGTTGCCGCGGATGCGGGCCTGGACGTTCTCCTCGGCGGTGTTGGGCTCCGTGCCGGCGAAGCGGTCGGCCAGCATTTCGGTGAAGGCGAGGTGGGCGGGCTCGATGGGGATGCGCCAGAGGGGAATGCCCAGGTTGTCGGCCAGTTCCTGTGAGTCGCCGACGCTGCCCTCGGAGGAATAGCGGGATGGCATGGTGACGCCGACGACGTTGTCGGCGCCGAGGGCGTCCACGGCCACGGTGGCGGTGAGGGCGGAGTCGACGCCGCCGGAGAGGCCGACCAGGGTCTTGCGGAAGCCGGACTTGCGGACGTAATCGCGGGTGCCGACGACCAGGGCCTGGTACACCTCTTCGACCTCATCCATGGGACGGCACATGGGCGGTTCGTCGGGTCCGCTGCGGCTGCCCCGGCGGTAGTCGGAGACGCGGACGACGGCGGCCTGGCCGACCTCGCGCAGGATGTTGGGGTTCTCCTTGCGGGGGCGCGGGTCGCGGAGGCGCTGGCGGAATACGGAGTCGACGTCGAGGTCGGCGACGATGAGGCGATCCTCGAAGGACGGGCCGCGGGCGATGACGGAGCCGTCGGGGGCGCAGACGATGCTGGCGCCGTCGAACACCAGCTCATCCTGTCCGCCGACGGTGTTGAGGTAGGCGACGAACACGCCGTTGTCGGCGGCGCGGGTGGCGATCATGCGCTCGCGCTGGGCGGCTTTGCCGGCGTGGAAGGGCGAGGCGTTGATGTTGACGATGACCTCGGCGCCGGCGTCGCGCTGGACGGCGGCGGGGCCGATGGGATACCAGATGTCCTCGCAGATGTTGACGCCCACGGGGCAGCCGTTGATGACATAAACGGGGCAGAGGTCGCCGCGGCGGAAATAGCGGTCCTCGTCGAACACGCCGTAGTTGGGCAGGTACATCTTGCGGTACCAGTCGATGATGCGGCCGTCATTGATGATGGCGGCGGCGTTGGCGATGTCGTCGCCGGAGTGATTGGACGGGACCGCCGGGCAGCCGACGATGACGGCGATGCCCCGGGCGGCGGCGGCGACGCGCTGGACGGCGGCGGCGCTGTCGGAGAGGAATGATGGCTTGAAGAGCAGGTCCTCGGGCGGGTAGCCCGTGACGGCAAGCTCGGGGAAAGCGACCAGGTCGGCGTGGGCGGACCGGGCTTCGTCGATGAGCTCGATGATGCGGGCGGTGTTGCCGGCGATGTCGCCGACGGTGGGGTTGAACTGGCCGAGGGCCAGCCTGAGGTTGCGCTGCATTGGGGCATTATAGCGCAGGCTCGGGATAGGAGCTTTTTGCGCCTGGACGGACGATGTGCATGTAAGTTGGGCAATTTACCCAAGATGATTGGCTATTCGGAATGCCATGCGTGGTCGTCCTCGAATGCTGAGACGAGGCACTCTGTAGTTGCGCGCACCGCACAGGGGGTGTTCTATTGCTGCCTTGGGGAGAGG